>NZ_CDWRCL010000249.1:0-5695 GCF_977927575.1 Frankia sp. CcCS3 | reverse complement strand
TTAGGGAAGCCGAACCGGATGATGTGGCGGCCGTCCGCCGGGGCCGCGAAGAACGACGAGCCGGGAACGGTGGCGACCCCGATCCCAGTGACCAGCCGGCGGGCGAAGGCCACGTCGTCACCGGCTGGGTCGAGCGCGTGAGTGTCGCACATCACGTAGTACGCCCCGTCCGGTTCCCGGAAGGTGAAGCCGGTCCGGGCGAGGGCCGCGCAGAGCAGATCCCGCCGTTCCCGGTACTGCCGGGCGAGATCGGCGTAGTACGTCTCCGGCAGGTTCATCGCCGCCACCCCGCCGGCCTGTAACGGTGCCGCCGCCCCGACGGTGAGGAAATCGTGCACCTTGCGGATCGCCGAGGTGTAGGCGGCGGGCGCGATCGTCCAGCCGGTCACCGCGTAGGTCTTGGACAGCGCGTTGATGGTGACGGTGCGGTCCTCCAACCCGGGAACGGTGGCCGGCGGGATGTGGCCGCCCGGGCCCAGGTAGTGGATGTGCTCGTAGATCTCGTCGGTGAACACGAGCGCGTCGTGGCGCTGGCAGAGCTCGGCGACGAGGTCCAGCTCGGCGCGGCGCAGCACCTTGCCGGTCGGGTTGTGCGGGGTGTTCAGCACGATGGCGCGGGTGCGGTCGGAGAACGCCGCACGCAGCTCCGCCTCGTCGATCGTCCAGTCCGGGGCATGCAGGCGGACGAGCTTCGGCCGGGCGCCGGAGAGGATCGCATCCGGGCCGTAGTTCTCGTAGAACGGCTCGAACATGATCACTTCGTCGCCGGGGTCGACCAGCGCGAGCATCGTCGCGATCATTGCCTCGGTGGAGCCGCAGGTCACGCAGATCTCGGTGCCGGGGTCAACCGACCAGCCCGGGTAGGTTCCGGCCACCTTCGCGGCAACGGCGGCGCGGAACTCCGCGGCTCCCCACGTGATGGCGTACTGGTTCACGTCCGCGTCGATGGCGGCCTTGGCCGCCTCCTTGAGCTGCGGCGGGCAGGCGAAGTCGGGGAAGCCCTGCGCGAGGTTCACGGCGTCGTGCGCGAGAGCGAGCCGGGTCATCTCCCGGATCACCGATTCGGTGAAGGTCGCGGCCTTCGCGGAGACCCGCGGCCGGGCAGGCGCGGCGGTCTGGTCGGGCATCGTTTCATGATGGCCCCTCTCCCGGCCCGGTGTCCGGCGCCCCGGGATACCGGCGCCCCGGTGTCCGGCGGCCCGGTATGCCGGCGGCCCGGTATGCCGGCGCCTCAGCCCTCGTCGTCCTCGTCGTCCTCGTCGCCGAGGGCGTCCCAGGGCTGGCGTTCGGGGCCAGCCGCCTGCCCCTCGGGGCAGTGGCTCCGGAAATCGCACCACGAGCACAGGGGGCCGGGGCTCGGCGGGAACGCCCGTTGCGGATCCTCACCCGCCCGCAGGGCCTCCGTCGCGCGCACGGCGTCCGCCGCGACCGACTCCGCCCGCCGCACGTGCCGGGCGATGCTCGCCTCGGTGTGCTCGGCGGCCGCGACCCGCCCACTGGGCACGTGGTGCAGCTCGACCCGCCGGCATGGTTGGCGCAGCATCCGCCCGGCGGCCAAGGCGTAGAGCGCGAGCGCCGGGGACGATCGCGCGTCGTCGTCGGTGATCGGCCGGCGTCCGGTCTTGTAGTCGACGACGACCAACTCCCCGTCTCGGTCGTCGAGACGGTCCACCCGCCCGGAGAAGGCCAGTGCCTCGGTACGGGCCGCGACCGAGCGCTCGACCCCGCGCGGCTCGGCCGCCGGATCGAGGTGCGCGACATAGTCATGCGCCATCCGCGCGCCGCGCTCGCGCCACCGGTACGACTGCTCACCGTCCCGGAAACCTTCGTCGACCCACAGCAACCGCAACAGCGCCGCGGCCCGCTGCGGGGCCCGTTGCTCGATCGGCTCCTCCCACCAGCGTCGCAGCGCGTTGTGCACGCTGACACCGAAGGAGGTGTGCGCCCAGGGCGGCCCCTTGGGCGGCCGCGGCCGGTCCAGATACGTCATCCGGTACCGGCGGGGGCAGTCCTCGAAGGCGGCCAGCCGCGACGGCGTGCAGGAAAAAAGCCGGCGGGGCATGCCGGTGAGCTCCAGTTGCGCCATTATCCGATGGTCTCACCGGCCTCGCCTCGGTTACCGGACGCCTGATCGGGCGGCGTCGCCGCCCGAGTCAAGGTGAGGGATTAGTCAAGGTGAGGGATCAGTCGGGGTGGGGTTACCCAAGAGTCGGGGTGGATGGCTACCCAAGAGATCAGGCGCCTGGACGAATCGGCACGCGGCTGGCATGCTCTTGCCATGCAGTGCAGTCGATTCACGTGCCGCCGACTCACAGGTCACGGCACGTCGCTGCGGCTGTTTTATGGGGACCGGGCACGGTCCCCGCTCCGCCGCTGATCTCACGCGGCACAAGCGCCAGACCCAGGCCCGGTCCGCCTCCGGGTTGTCTCGGCCTGGGGTGCGCCGGGCCTCCGACCGAAAGGCCCACTTGTGGAGAACGTCGTCGATGCCCCCAGCACCGCGCCGGCCATCGCCTCGATCGACGAGGGACGACAGCTCATCGATGACATCGATGCTCAGCTGCGTGATCTCGTCGCAACCCGGCGGGACCTGTCCCAGCAGATCCAGGCGCTGCGCTCGGCCGAGGGCGGGCCTCGCATCCAGCACGCCCGGGAGAACGAGATCATCGCGATCTGGGCGGACGAGCTGGGGCCTCGCGGGGTCGAGATCGCGATGGCGGTACTGACGCTCTGTCGCGGTACCGTGCGGTAGGCACCCGGGCACCCGCCGGTGCGGCACGCGGCCGCCGTTCGCACCAGCCCACCGCACCGGCCCGGTCATCGCGGCGAACGTAACGAACGCTCGCTCTCCCGCCGTCGGCGTTCCCGATCGCGTTCCCGCTCCCGGTCCTTCGCCCGGTCCTTCGCCCGGTCACCGTCCGGCCCCTCCAGCTCCGCGAGCAACCCCCGCAGTTCCGAACGCAGGAAGTCCCGGGTGGCGAGCTCGCCGATCGTGATGCGCATCGCGGCCAGTTCGCGGGCGAGGTATTCGGTGTCCTCGCGGTTACGGATGGTCTGCTCGCGGTCCTGGGCGAGGTTCGCGCGGTCCCGGTCGTCCTGGCGGTTCTGCGCCAGCAGGATGAGCGGTGCCGCGTACGCGGCCTGCAGCGACAGGACCAACGTCAGAAAGATGAACGGGAAATTGTCAAACCGGGCGGACTGCGGGGCGATGATGTTGTAGGCGACCCACAGCACAATCACGATGCTCTGCGCAACGAGGTACCGGGCCGTGCCGATGAAACGCGCCACCCGCTCCGCGATTCGCCCGAAGGCGCCCGGCTCGTAGGCGGAGCGCAGCGCGGACCGCCGGGACAGCCGCGGCTGATCGAGGCGGGCGCCTCGCGGCCGACGGCGTCCCAGGCGTCCCAGGCGTCCCAGGCGTCCCAGGCGTCTCATGGTGCGGCCGGGGAGCTGCCCACCTCGCCGCGGGAGCCTGGTTCCACGTCGCCCGCGGCGGGCGGGGTCAGTGCCCCGGGGGTCGCCCGCGCATCCACGTCCGCGTCGAGCTGTCGCTCCCGCCAGTTCGCGGGAAGCAGGTGGTCGAGCACGTCGTCGACGGTGACGACGCCGACGAGCCGGCCGGCGCGGTCGAGAACCGGTGCCGCCACCAGGTTGTAGGACGCCAGATGACGGGTGACCTCGGCCAGCGGGGTCTCGGGCCGCAGCGAGGCGATGTCGACGTCGATCACGCCACCGACCAGGGTCGCCGGCGGCTCACGCAGCAGCCGCTGGAAATGGGCGAGACCGAGGTAGCGGCCGGTGGGCGTCTCGTAGGGCGGGCGCACCACGTAGACCTGCGCGGCAAGCGCCGGGGAAAGCTCGGGTTCGCGGATGCGGGCCAGCGCCTCGGCGACCGTCGCGTTCGGGGCGAGCACGACCGGCTCGCTGGTCATCATGCCGCCGGCCGTGTCGTCGGCGTAGAGCAGCAGACGGCGCACGCCGGCGGCCTCGTCGGGCTCCATCAGCCGCAGGAGACGCTCCGCGTCGTCGGCGGGCAGCTCGCCCAGCAGGTCCGCCGCGTCGTCGGGGCCCATCGCCTCCAGCACGTCGGCGGCCCGCTCGTCGGCGAGTCCCCTGAGCAACTCGACCTGCTCGTCCTCCGGCAGCTCCTCGAGGACGTCGGCAAGCCGCTCGTCATCGAGGGCGGCAGCGACCTCCGCGCGCCGTTTCTCGGACAGGTCATGCAGCAGCGACGCGAGGTCGGCGGGCCGCAGCTTCTCGAACGCGGCGAGCAGGTTCGCGGCCCCCTGCCCCTCCTCGGGCAGCGAGAAGCCGGTGACCTCGTCCCAGGCGACCGTCTTCACCTCGCCGCGCCGGCCCCGGCCGACCCGCACCGCCACCTGGTCTAGCACCCAGTCGCCGCCGCGAACCGGTTCGATCGCGGCATCGACGACGGTCACCTCGACGCCGGACGAGATGAGCGTCACCCGCCGGTCAAGCAGCTCGCCGAGCACCCGGGTCTCGTTCGGGCGCTGCTGGAAACGCCGCCAGCTCAGCCGGGCCGAGGACAGCACCACCGCGCCCGACTCCACCCCGGTGACCCGGCTCATCGGCACGAAGATCGGTCGGCGTTGGACCTCGACGGCCAGGCCCAGGACTCGGGGCGGCTCATGCCCGAGTCGCAGCGTCGCGATCACATCGCGCACCCTGCCGACCTGGTCGCCATTCGGGTCCAGGACAAGCAGGCCCGCCAGCCGGCGGCAGTAGACGCGGGACGGAGCCGGGCGGGAGATCATGCCCATCACCGGACGATGCCTGCGAAGCGCAACATACCGGCCCACGACGGCCCTGCAGACCTGTTCACGGCCGGAGGTTACCCGGCCCGGGACATCCCACAACCCGGAGAGGTCGGCCGGATCAACACCGCCGCGCGGGCCGCCGGCAAACCGCCCGGCGTTCCGGGGCCGGGGATCGGGCTACGGGCACTGCCTACAGGTACTGCCTCGACGGATTGACCATGGCGCGGACGGTCTTGCCGTCGTGGAACTCCCCGATCGCCGTCATCGACCAGGTGGGAGCCCCGCGGTCGCGCTGCACCCGGCACATCACCAGTCCGGTGGACGGCTTGGAGTCGGACAGGTCGAACCGGACGAGCTCCTGCCCGGTGAGATCGTCATACAACCGGCAGTAGGCGTTACGCACCTCGACGAAGGTCTGTCCCTGGAAACTGTTGACCGTGAAGATCAGGGTGACGACGTTCCCCGGCAGGGCGCCGAGATCGACCATGATCGTCTCGTTGTCCCCTTCGCCATGGCCGGTCAGGTTGTCCCCAGAGTGGCGCACGGCTCCCCGGGCGCCCTTCTTGGACATGAACCAGACCTTGTCGACGTCCTTGCCGCGCTCGTCGAACAGGATGCAGGACGCGTCGAGGTCGATCGACTTCCCGTGCTGGGCCGGATCCCACCCAAGGCCCATCCGGACCCGGGTGAGCGGCGGCGCGCCGGTCTTCACCAACGAGACGCTCTGCCCCTTGGTGAGCGATACCCGCCCCTTGTCCAGGTTCACCCGGCCACCCTGCTGACCGGGCGCTCCCGGCGCGGGGGGCGGCGGACCCCATTGCTGACCACCCGGCTGCGGACCCCACTGCTGCCCGCCGGGTGGCGGGGGCGGCGGGCCCCACTGCGGGCCCCCCGCCGGGGTCGGCGGGCCCCACTGC
>NZ_CDWRCL010000248.1:0-5717 GCF_977927575.1 Frankia sp. CcCS3 | reverse complement strand
GGTACCGGTGGTCCGGTGAGTGGTTCGGCGCGACTTCGCCCGGACGCGGTCCTGGCGGTGCCGGACCCGGCGGATAAGGTCAACCGAGCCGGTCGCAGCAGTGGCCGCGCGGCCGGGGGGGCACCATTCACCCGGTGCCGGGGGACACCAGGGAGAAGGGGTTGGAAGGGATGCGTGACCTCTCGCGGATCTTCAAGGCGTACGACGTGCGTGGCGTGGTGCCGGCGGAGTTCGATGCCGACGTCGCCCGAGCCACCGGAGCCGCCTTCGTGCGGCTGCTCGGCGCCCCGCGGATCGTGACCGCGCACGACATGCGGGAGTCGTCGGTCCCGCTCGCCGAGGCCTTCGCCGAGGGGGCGGTCAGCCAGGGCGCGGACGTGATCGCCGCCGGGCTGGGATCCACCGATCTGCTCTACTTCGCCGCCGGTTCGCTGAACATTCCGGGTGCGATGTTCACCGCGTCGCACAACCCGGCGAAGTACAACGGCATGAAGCTCTGCCGGGCCGGCGCGGCACCCATCGGCCAGGAGACCGGGCTCGCCGACATCCGCGCGATGATCGAGGCGGGCATTCCCGCCGGTCCCGGTCGTCGCGGCACCGTGACCCGGCGGGACCTGCTGGACTCCTACGTGCGTCATCTGCGCACCCTGGTCGACCTGGCGGGGATCCGGCCGCTGACGGTCGCCGTGGACGCGGGTAACGGCATGGGCGGGCTGACCGTCCCGGCCACCTTCACCGGGCTGCCGCTGACAGTGATCCCGCTCTACTTCGAGCTGGACGGCTCCTTCCCGAACCACGAGGCGAACCCGATCGAGCCGGCGAACCTGCGGGACCTGCAGGCCGCCGTCCGCAGCTCCGGAGCCGACATCGGCTTGGCCTTCGACGGCGACGCCGACCGCTGCTTTGTCGTCGACGAGCGGGGGGAGATCGTCTCTCCGTCGACCATCACCGCCCTGGTGGCCGATCGCGAGCTGGCCCGGGAGCCGGGGGGCACGGTCATCCACAACGTCATCGTCAGCCGGGCGGTCCCCGAGTTGGTCACCGAGCGCGGGGGCGTCCCGGTCCGCACCCGCGTGGGCCACTCGTTCATCAAGGCCGAGATGGCCCGTACCGGCGCGGTCTTCGGTGGCGAGCATTCCGGTCACTTCTACTTCCGCGACTTCTGGCGGGCGGACTCCGGCATGCTCGCCGCGCTTCATGTGCTCGCCGCGTTGGGCGGCCAGGACCGGCCGCTGTCCGGGCTGCTCGGGGGGTACGCCCGTTACAGCGCGTCCGGTGAGATCAATTCCGAGATCGCGGACGCCGCGGCGGCGATGAACGTGAGCGAGAAGGCGTACGCGCCGGACGCCGCCGACGTGGACCACCTGGACGGGTTGACGATCTCCTTCTCGGACGGATCCTGGTTTAACCTCCGCCCGTCCAACACCGAGCCGCTGTTGCGGCTCAACGTGGAGGGGCCCGACGACGCCACGATGCATCGGCTGCGCGACGAGATCCTCGCTCGCATCCGGAGCGGAAGGGAAGCCTGATGAGTCTCGACCCGCTGCTGTTGGAGATCCTCGTCTGCCCGTGCAGCAAGCACGGTGAGCTGCGGCCCGACGAGCTGGGCGGTGCCCCCGTGCTGGTGTGCCTCGCCTGCGGCCTGGCGTTCCCGGTGTGTGACGACATCCCGGTGATGCTGCTCGACGAGGCGGTCCCGTTCTCCGGCGCGCCGGCGTCGAACTGACGCCGCGGCCTCGACGTGTACCTCGACGAGGCGATCCTCGACGACACCGCCCGCATTGACGCCGGTCACGCCGGCGGTCTCCTGCCGCACATCGCCTCCGCCGCCCGCCAGGTCCGTCGCGGTGCCACCCTCGCCCAGGAGGCCGGGGTCGCTCGCCTTGCCGCTGACGGGCGGCCCCGGGCGGTCGTCGTGGTGGGGGTGGGCGGCGCGGCGCTGGCCGCCGGGGTGCTCGCCGCCGTCGCCGGGCCGGCCAGCCCGGTGCCCGTCATCGGTCACCACACCTACGGCCTGCCGGGCTGGGTGGGGGTGGCCGACGTCGTCCTTGCGGTGTCGGCGTCCGGTACCTCCGCGGAGACCTGTTCGGCGGTGGAGGAGGCGAACCGGCGCGGCGCGCGGGTGGCCGTGGTCGCCCCTGCCGACACCCCCCTGGCCCACCTGGCCGGGGTGGCCGGTGCGCCCCTCGTCGTGACCTCGGCGGAGCAGCCCGCTCGTGCCGCCCTGTGGTCGTTGTCGCTGCCACTGATCATCGTCGCCCGGGCCCTGGGTATCGCGCGGGTGGCGGACGAGGCGATCGAGGCGGCCGCCGTCCGCCTCGAGGACGTCGCGACCCGCTGCCGTACGTCCAGCGAGTCGTTCGTCAATCCGGCGAAGACGCTGGCGCTCGAGCTGGCCGGTACGTTGCCGATCATCTGGGGAACCTCACCGGTGACGAACGTGGTGGCCGAACGTGCCGTCACCCAGCTCGCGACGAACGCGAAGTATCCGGCCATCGCCGGGGCGCTGCCGCATCCCGCCCGCCACCAGGTCGCGCTGTTCGACGGTGCTTTCGGCGCGGGTCTCGCGGCTGGCGGCCCGGTGCGCGACGACTTCGACGACTTCTTCCGCGACCGCGCCGAGGAGGACGAGTCGATCCGGCTCCGCCTGGTCCTGCTGCGCGATCCCGACGTCGAACGCCTGGATGTCGCCCGGCAGGCCGAGGCGGCGGTGGCGGTGGCGGCCGAGCGAGGCGTCGGCGTCACCGAACTGCGCGCCGACGGCGGCGGGCCGCTGGAACGGCTCGCCTCACTCATCGGCCTGTTCGACTACACGGCCGTTTATCTCGCCCTAGCGATCGGGGTCGATCCCGTGCAGGTGCCCGCGGCCCACGACCTTAGGCGTTGACCAGGACCTTAGGCGTTGACCAGGATCTCAGGCGCTGACCAGGCCGCCGGAAGGCTGGCTAGCGGCCGGCAGGCTGATCCCCTCTGCCGGATCCTGGTTCGACGCCGTTCTGAGGCTGCTGCGGCTGTCCCTGGTTCTGCCCGCTCTGGCCCGTGCCGGGCTGGGCGCCGCCTCCCTGTGGCTGTCCGCCCATGCCGGGAAAGATCTGCTGACCCAGGTTCTGCAACAAGTCGCCGAGGCCCTGACCGGGCGCCGGTGCTGGCGGGGTGTTCTGCAGACCTCCCTTGGTGCCGCGCGCGACGGTCGGATCGGCGCCGGGCAACGGGACCACCGGCCGGTTGGCCAGGGCGGCCCGCATCGACTTGCTCCAGATGATCGCGGGCAGGTCGCCGCCGAAGACATGGGGCCAGGTCCGGCCGTCGGCGACGACGCCCCGCAGCGGGTGGCTCTCCGCCCCCATGGGGTCGCCGACGGATACCGCCGCGGCGAGCTGCGGGGTGAAGCCGACATACCAGGCGGCCGAGAACTCGTCGGTGGTGCCGGTCTTGCCTGCCGAGGGGCGGTCGATGGCGGCCTTGGTCCCGGTCCCGCGGACCGGGACGCCGGCGAGCACACTGGTCACGGTGTCAGCAACACCCTTGGCGAGTACCTGTTCGCACTGCCGCGGCTGGGCGATGTCGATCGGGTCGTGGCTGGAGTCGATGGCCTCGGTGGCGAAGCGGGGCGTGCAGCGCACCCCGCCGCCGGCGATCGTCGCGTAGGCGTCGGCCATCTGCAACGGGGAGACGTACATGTACTGGCCGCCGCCGATGGCGGTGGCCCCGTCGGTGGAGCCGATCTTGTCTGCCTTCGGCGGTGTGACGCCCAGGCGTTTGGCCATCTCCAGGACCGCCGGGACGCCGGTCTTCTCCGCGAGCTGCACGTAGAAGGTGTTCACTGAGTCCCAGGTGCCCTTGGGGATGTCGTAGATGCCGGCCTCGGCGGGATCGGAGTTCGAGAAACCCCTGGGGCAGTCGCCCTCACCGCGGTCCAACGGGAACTTCTTGGTCTTGTAGCAGGCCGGGGAGTAGAAGGCCGTTGAGGTGCCGTAGCCCTGTTCGAGCGCGGCGGCGAGCACGAAGGTCTTGAACGTCGACCCGGGCTGGAAGGTGGCGCTGGTCGGCAGCGGTACCACCGTCTGGTTGACGGCTGTGTTCGAGCCGTACACCCGGTTCACTGCCATGGCGAGGATGTTGCCGGTGCCGGGCTGGATGACGACCTCGGTCGCCGACACCCGGCTGCTCGGTGACACGGTCGAGTTGACGGCGTCCTGCGCCGCCTGCTGCACCATCGGGTCGAGAGTGGTCCTGATGACCAGGCCGCCCTCGTAGATGCGTCGGTTGCGTTCCTCCAGGGTGGAACCGAGCGCCGGGCTCGCTCGCAGCTGGGACCGCACGTAGTCGCAGAAGAACGGCGCCGACGACGTCTCGCAGGAGTCCGCGGCCGGCGGCGGGGCCTTCACGACGTTCAGCGGCATCTGCTTCGTCGCCTCTGCCTGGGTGGTGGAGATATACCCCTCGGCGGCTATCTTGTCCAGCACGGTGTTGCGCCGGGCCAGCGCGGCCTCCGGGTAAGCGGCGGGGTTGTACCGGGACGGACTCTGCACGAGCCCGGCGAGCAGCGCCGCCTGTTCGAGAGTGACCTGGGAGATGGGCACCCCGAAGTAGTGCTCGGCGGCGGTGCCGATCCCGTACGCCCCGTCACCGAAATACGCGATGTTGAGGTATCGCTCCAGGATCTCGTCCTTGGAGAACCGCTTCTCGATGCCCAGGGCGTACCGGAGCTCCTGGATCTTGCGTTCCAGGGAGTTCCCGGCCGCGACCTCTCGCTCCCGCGTGGTGCGGGCGTTCTGCAGCAGCACGTTCTTGACGTACTGCTGGGTCAGCGTCGAACCGCCCTGAGAGACTCCGCCGGCCTCGCTGTTGCGCAGCGCGGCGCGGAAGACGCCCTGTGGGTCGACGCCGCCGTGCTGGTAGAAGCGGGCGTCCTCGATCGAGATGATTGCCTCGCGCATGATCTTCGGGATCTCGTTGCCGGGCACGACGATGCGGTTCTCGGCCCCGCGCAACATGGCGATCACTGATCCGTCGGCGGCCAGAATCGTCGAACTCTGCGGCAACGGAGGCGTGACGAGCTCGGCGGGCAGCCCGAGGAAGTGGTCCGCGCTTCCCTTGGCGAACAGGCCGACCGCACCGACGAACGGCAGGGACAACAACGCGACGACCAGCCCGAGAACGATCGCCGTCAGCCCCATCTTCTTCAGGACCCGACGCCGGTTCACGGGTGGACGGGGGATGAGCGGCCTGCCCGCTCCCCGGCCCCGGCCCCGCCGGCCGCCGCCGGACCGTCGCCCGTGCCGCCGGGGGAGCGACGCGCGGAAGCGCCGTCGTCCGCGTAGGTGACGCCGCTCGCCATGTTGCCCGGCCTGGCGGATCGGGACGGCCTGGCGGATCGGGACGGCGCGGTGGATCGGGGCGGGGTGGGGGCACGTTCCGGCGCGACGGCGTGCGACGGGGCACCCGACCGGGCCGGCTTGCTCGGGTCGGCCGGCTTGCTCGCGCGGGGGGGCGAGGTGGCTCGAGATGGAGTGCTCGACTCCCGTCCGACAGACGTCGACGTCACCCCCTCCGTGGACCGGCGCAAGGGCCGGAGTCTTCCTGGGACCTGTCCAGCATGCGTGAGCCGGCACTTGGTCGCTCACCGGCAGCACCGCCTCGAACCCGGTGCGACGTGGCAGCGGGTGCGCGCCGATTCGTGGCGGTTGGCGCGGACGGTCTGATTCGCAGGTAAC
>NZ_CDWRCL010000247.1:0-5725 GCF_977927575.1 Frankia sp. CcCS3 | reverse complement strand
CGTGAACCAGATCCAGCTCGATCCCCGACTCGGCCGGTCCGCGATCCGCGCTTACCACGCGGAGCACGGGATCGTGACGGAGGCGTGGAGCCCGCTGGGCGCCGGCACCGGGCTGCTCGACGAACCGGTGATCGCGCGGATCGCCGCCGCGCACGAGCGCACCCCCGCGCAGGTCGTCCTGCGCTGGCACATCGAGCTGGGCATCGTGGTGGTGCCGAAGTCGGCCAGCCCCAGGCGCCTGGCGGAGAACATCGACGTCTTCGACTTCACGCTCTCCGCCGAGGAGATCGCCGCGATCTCCGGACTGGACCGGGGCGCCGCGGGGGAGGTGGACGCCCTCGACTCCGACGTGTTCGGGCACTGAGTCCCTGGGAGCTCGGGGTCCAGGGACACTCGGGACAAAATAACGTTCCCATTTCCCATTTCCCTTATGAGGTCATGTCCCGGCGCCAGAAGAGGACGACAGCGACCAGCACCATCGCGGTGCAGTAGACCAGCCCGCGCAGCAGCGCGTCGGCGTAGGGCGTGGCGACGGCGGAGCCACCGGTGGTGATCGCCTCCATCAGCTGTACCGGCAGCCAGGCCCGGGCGGGACCGTAGATGCGCGTGACCAGCATCTCCACCGGCAGCGCGTAGGCGACCGCGACCGCGATCGCCGCGGCGGGCGCGCGGAAGACGATCGCGGCCAGGGCGCCGAGCGCGGCGTAGCCGAGCGATCCAGCGCACAGGTTGACGAAGCTCTTGCCCAGTTCGGCCAGCCCCGCCGCGCTGCTCCAGGCGGCCGTCGACACCCCCTTCAGCGGCGCGAGCGCGAAGGACAACGCGACCGAGACCACGGTCGCCACGGTGATGACGAGGACCACGAACGCCGCCAGAGCCAGCAGTTTGCCGGCGAGAAGCCGGAGCCGGTGCGGCTGGGCGACGAGCTGGTTGCGCAGGGTCCCGTGCGCATGGTCGCCGGCGAGCGACGCGGCGACGACGGACAGGGCCACCACGCCGAGCAGGATGCTGACCGCCTGCACCCCCTGCACGACGCCGTTCGCGGCGGACAGCCCGCTGGCCGTGACGGGGTCGCCATCGAAGTCGTTGTGCCCCACCGAGACGAAGGTCAGAACGGTGCCGAGCAGGGCCGAGGCGATGACCGCCCCCAGCGTCCCGAGCAGGAACCGGGTCCGCAACAGCGGCACCCATTCGGCGCGGAAAGCCGTGATCATGTGGCACCTGCACGGCTCTGGGCCGGGTCGAGCCCGGCTCCCACGGGGGGCACGCTGCCGTCCGGGGTGTTCTCGGAACGAATGAGGTCGCCGTCGATCTCGCCGGTGACGCGCAGGAAGGTCTCCTCCAGGTTCGGCCGATGGGTGCGCAGCGAGCGCAGGGTGATGCCGGCGCGCATCGCCAGTCGGTTGAGGTCCGCGGCCACCCCCTCGCGGGCATGGGCGGTCACCACCGGATGGCGTTCGCCGACTCCCGCGTCGCACGACGGCCCGGGGCAGAGGTCCATCTCGACCCGAAGGCCGGTCTCGCCGAGGAGCCCGGCCAGGCGGCGGGCGTCGTCGTCCCGCTCGGGCACCATGAGGATCCGGGGATCCTCGGCGGCGAGCAGGTCGGTGACGTGCCCCTGGAACAGCATCCGCCCGCCGTTGATCATCACCAGATGATCGCAGATCTGCTCGACCTCGGTCAGCAGATGGCTCGACATGAAGACCGTCATGCCGGTGCCGGCCAGCTGGCCCAGCAGCGCGCGGATCTCCCGGATGCCCGCCGGGTCGAGGCCGTTCGTCGGCTCGTCCAGGATGAGCAGGCTGGGATCGGGCAGCAGAGCGGCGGCGATGCCCAGGCGCTGCTTCATCCCGAGGGAGTAGGCGGTGAACCGGTCGTCGGCCCGCTCGGTCAGGCCCACCTGTGCGAGGACTTCCCCGACCCGCCGCGCGCGATCGGCGCGGCGCCGCCCGCCGATCCCACGCAGCAGGGCGAGCTGGTCCAGATTGCGCCGGCCGGACAGCCCGGGATGGAACGTCGGGCCTTCGATCATCGCCCCGACCCGGCCCAGGTAGCGGGCCGGATGGGAGATCGGCGCGCCCAGCACGTACCCCTGGCCCGCCGTGGGGCGGATCAACCCCAGCAGCATGCGCAGCGTGCTGGACTTCCCGGCCCCGTTCGGGCCGACGAAACCGGACAGCGTCCCGCGCGGCACCTGGAGGTCGAGATGGTCCACCGCCACCCGATCGCCGTACCGCTTGCCGAGCCCGCGGGTCCAGATCGCCGCCTCGGCCGGGCCCTCGGGCGACCGCCCGGCCGGCCGCGGGGGCCGCGCCGCACCGTGGGGGCGACCAGCCACGTTCGATGCGTGCGTCGGTTCGGTGACCGAACCCGAAGTCATCGTCTGACAGCCTCCCAGATCATGCATTCAACTCCCGGAGATCGGTCGATCCGTCACCCTCCACCGTGACTCCGTCATCCACCGTGCTCTATGGGGAGTCGTGCCCGCGGAGGCCGTCGTGGTCGACCAAAGGCGCGGCCGCTGGCGGGACCGGCACCGGGACGGGGGCCGATCGAACTCCCGTGCCTCCCGGCGGTACGCACTGGGCGCCGTCGGCGCCGGGCACCGCAGTGGCCGGACCAGTCCCCGGCTCGGGATCCCGGCTCGGATCCGCCGTGCTCAGCAGGCCTAACGAGTGGACCACGGGCACCGTTCCAGCTCCCGGCACTCCGGAGCGCTCGGTGCCGTGGGAATCCGGAGGTTTCCGCCTTGTCCGAAAGAGTGGCAACGTGCCGCTATGTTTACTCATTTCCAACACGTCATCAAACAAGCACTGTGAAAGTCTGGGGCTAGACTGGGACTGGAGTAGGTCCGCGCCGCCGCCGAGGTTCGCGATCGTTCGGCGCAGCACATTGAGTGCGGCGCTCATCGTTCCATCCGTGAGATGGGGTAGCTGTCGTACGAGCCTCCCCGGGGGACCCCGCACGTCACCCGACACAACCGGCGCCCGACGGCTGGACGACAATCTGCACATGGGCGAGACGGCTGGCCTTCGGCGCGGCATCCGGGTGCTGACGTTGCTCGCCAGCATCTCGATCATCGTGATGCTGGTGTTGGCCGTGGTCTCCGCCCTGCGGTCACGTCATGCCGCGACGGAGCGGAGCAGGCATCTGGACCCGGCGGCGACTACCACCGCGATTCTCCTGGCCGACTTCGTCGACCAGGAGAATGCTCTGCGTGGCTACATCATCACCCGGGGCCGGGGTTTCCTTGTCTCCTACGACGAGTCCGCCAGCTCCATCCCGGTCCTGATGGCACAGCTGGACGCGTTGCTGGCCGACTTCCCCGTGCCGCGCGCGCAGCACGGGGAAGTCGGCCGGGCGTACCGGGACTGGCGTCGCGAGGTTGTCCAGCCGGAACTGGCCGCGATGACGAGGGGAGACACCGCCGCTGCCCGGAATATCGTGCGCACCAACGCGCGCCAGGACTTCGACCTGCTGCGCCGCGAGGTCGCGGAGCTCGCCGTGGCGATCGACCGCGAGCAGGTCGAGGCGTCCGGGCGGGTGGAGAGTGCCTCCGTGCTGCTGCTGAGCTCGCTGGCCAGTGCGATGTTCGTCATCCTCGGGTTCCTGCTGACCATTATGATCATCTCGCGCCGATGGCTGCTCCGCCCGATCGGAGCGTTGCAGCGATCCGTCAACGCGGTGGCCGCCGGTCGCTACGACACCCGGATCCCCTCCGTCGGCCCCAAGGAGATCGTGGAGCTGGCCGCCGACGTCGAGACGATGCGCGCCCAGCTGGTGCGGCTCGTCCGCCAGAACGAGCGGTCGTGGGAGGCTCTGGCCCAGCAGGGACCCGCCGTGATCGCGCTGCGGGACGCGCTCACGCCCTCGCTCCTGCGGGCCCGCGGCCTGGTCCTGCACGGCCGGGTCGATCCGGCCGAGGGCGAACTGGCGGGGGACTGGTACGACGCCTTCGAGCTGCCCGACGGGCGGGTCGCCGTCGTGGTCGGTGACGTCTCCGGTCATGGAGCCGCGGCCGGGGTCTTCGCGTTGCGGCTCAAGCAACTGCTTGACGCGGCTCTGTCGACGGAGATCGATCCCGGTCGGGCCCTGGAGTGGACGGTGGACAACCTCGGTGAGATCGAGGAGATGTTCGCGACCGCGATCATCGCCGTCGTCGACCCGCGGACCGGGGACCTGTCCTACGTCAACGCCGGTCATCCCGACACGCTCCTGCTGCGCCGGGCGGTGCCCGGGAACATGGCCTCGGCGGGCGAGCCGCCCGTGGGCGAGCTGTCCGCGGGCGCGGGGTGGGTGGGTGCGGTGTCGGTGGGTGCGGTGTCGGTGGGCGAGCTGCCCACAGGCAAGGTACCCGCGGCCGCGGTGCTTCCCGGCGGGGCATCCTCACGCGAGGTACCCGCTCCGACCGCTCACCTGGTTGGCCCCCGCGATCCCGCCCGGCCGGGAGGCGGCCCCGGTGACGGGGTGGGCGGATCCGCCATGGCGGCTGCTGTTGGACCCGCGCATGCTGTCGGATCGGCCCGCGGGTCGGGGGATGGGGCGAACGGTGCCGGCCCCGAGCCCGGGCGGGTGCCGGGACCCGGTTCCATCGTCGGCTCCGGGCTGGGAACGGCGCAGGTCGTTCGGCTGCCTCCGACGGGCCCGTTGATGTCGAGCCTGCTCGCGGAGCCCGGGGCGTGGGGAATCCAGACGCTGCGGCTCGAACCGGGCGACGTGCTCTTCGCCTACACCGACGGACTGGTGGAGGCGCGTGACGAGGCCGGGCGGCAGTTCGGGCTGCACCGGCTGATCGCCGAGATCCTCCGTGATCCCACGCGCACGCCGGTGGCGCTGCTCGACGACGCCTTCGACGCGGTTCGCCGATACGCGCCCGGGCGGCAGGGCGACGACCGTACGGCGATCATTCTCGCCCGCACCGCCCAGTGTGGCTCCACGATCGCGCCCGGAGAGCCATAGCGGCGACATCGGCGTGGTTGCCGGCCATTTCGGGTAGAAGACGCTCATGAACGACGAGTCCGGCTTGGACCGGCCCACCCGCTCGACCCGGTCTCCGCGATCTCTGCGGTCTCTGCGGTCCCGGCTCAGCCCACTGCGGTTGATCGCCGTCGTCGCTACCGTCGCCGCCATCGTGCTCGTCCTCGCCGGCATCGCCCTGGTGGCGGGATGGCGGCCGAGCCTGCCGAACCCGTTCGAGGAGAGGACGGTCGACCGCAGTTCCCCGGCGGTACTGCGCTCCCTGGAAGAGCTGAGCGACCATCACGCCGCCAGCGCCCACTTCGAGGTGGTGGTCGACCTCGAGAAGGACAGCAAGTGGATCCCTGATGCGCTGCGCGGCGAGCGCACCCTGTTCGTCGGGGTCGGCACCGTCGACTCGGTGATCAACTTTGGTGCGCTCGGCAAGGACGCGGTCACCGTCTCCCCGGACCGTCGTGCGGTCACCATCGAGCTGCCGAACCCGACGCTGTCCAGGCCCGAGCTGGATCTTGACCACAGCTACGTGGTGGCCCGCCAGCGCGGCGCGCTGAACCGCGTCGGCGGGTTGTTCGGTGGGGTCGGCAGCGACCAGGAGCTCTACCGGGCCGCGTCGGCGCGGATGACCGACGCGGCGAGGACGGATGGCCAGGTGCTCGACCTGGGCAGGAAGAACACCACCGCCATGCTGCGCGGTCTACTCGGCGCGCTGGGTTTCACCGACGTCAGGGTGACCTACGCAGCCGACCGC
>NZ_CDWRCL010000246.1:0-5739 GCF_977927575.1 Frankia sp. CcCS3 | reverse complement strand
GGCATAGTCCGGGCCAGGAGCGCACGCCGGCTGGCGGGATCGGTTCGTCGGATACCGTCCGGCCGGACCGCCGGCCGGCGGACAGGAGGCGGGCAGGAGGACAGATAGCCGCCGGCCGCGAAAACGGGCAACCGGGCAACCGCCGCCGCTCGTCCGAGGGCATTCTCCGGACCCCTCGACCCGACACTCTCCATCGTTTCCGGCGGACGGAACGACCGGCACGCGGCGGACATCCGACCCGCCCCGGTCCGATGCACGACCTGCCGATTTCCCGTACTATGCCGGCCCCACGGTTCCCCGGTCGCTCCGACGGCTGGGGGACCACTGTTTACCGGGCGAGGGACCCCGCTCCTCGCGTAACGCCGCCTCCGCTGGCGACCAGCAGGTTTCGGCCACATTAGCGGACACGCACCGGGCCTTCGGTAACCGTTCACCTACCGCCCCGCCCCACGGAACCCCTTCGTCCACCGTGGCGGCCCGACAGGCAATTTTCACAATCGGCGTTCGATCGAATCCGCCGTGTGCAAAAATCACAACGCTGCAAGTTACCGCCCGATTTCCGTTGTTTTTCTCACAAAAACAGGCTTCAACGGACGAAGCGTAGTATCAGGCCGATCACTCGCGTCGATCTCGTAGCAGGGCCGTCACACCTTTGTTGACATGTCACACATCTGGCCTGATACGGGACTCTCCGCTCATCGTCGCCCATCGGCAAACAGGGTGATCGGCCAAGCACAAATGCCTCCGCACGTCGTACCGCCAGGTTGATGAGCGGGCGCGCACGCGCGATACCAGGCCGTCGGTTCCTGCTCAAGCAGGCGCGCCGAGTGTGCTCTTTTTCACGCACCCTATTCAATGCTTGGCGACTCGCCGGGCGGCGTGGTTATGGTTTTCGCCGTGCCCGGCAACAACGCCGGGCATTCGTCGGGCGGCACGCCGAATCCTGCCCCCGGCCGACGATTTCTCGAACCGGGCGGCAGGAACGGGGGACCCATCTCCGAGTATCGAAAGGATTCGATGCTCTCGGGGTGAAGCCATGTGCGACGACCACACGGAAAGGTGTTTCCGGTGCGGCTTCCGTCTCCAGGGAATCCCTGGCACGGCCGGGCAGTTCCCAGCCCGAATCCGACAGCTCACCTCGCAGGCGTGGGGAAGGACCACAAGACATGTCCGACGCACGTATCAGTGGCCGACAATGCCGCGCCGGTACCCGCAGCCGGGCCCGGGCCCTCGTGGTCGCACCCGTACTCGCGGCAGCGGTGGGCGGCACCTTCGCGCTCAGCCAGCCGGCCGGTGCGGCCACCACCTGGACGGGCCTGCGGCAGTGCGAGTCCGGCGGTGACTACACGATCAACACCGGCAACGCGTACTACGGCGCCTACCAGTTCTCCGCCAGCACCTGGCACGGCCTCGGCTACAGCGGTCTGCCGCACCAGGCTCCCCCGGCTGTCCAGGACGAGGCCGCACTCAAGCTCGCCCGGCGGTCCGGCTTCGGCCAGTGGCCGACCTGTGGCCGCGGGATGGGCGCCGACCAGCTCGCGGGCGGCTCGTCGAGCTCCTCGGGCCAGGCGTCGCGCACGGCGGAACGCAGTGAGCTGACGGTCAGCCCCATCTCCGTGAGCACCCCCGTATTCACCCGTAACCTGACGACCGCACTGGCCAGGCAGGTACGCGACGACGTGCGGGCCTGGCAGGCCCGCGTCAACCATCTGGGGTATCCGATCACGATCGACGGCCGTTACGGACCACGCTCCGCCGCAGTCGCCCGCGCCCTGCAGGCCGCCAAGGGACTCACCGTCGACGGCATCGTCGGCCCGGCGACCTGGCGGGCCACCTTCAGCTGATCCTCTCTATCAGCTCTATCAGCTCTATCAGCTGATCCATTCACTCCGTCAGCTCCGTCAGCTGATCTCTTCACTCCGCTCCCGCGACGGGGGACGACCGCCGCGGCAACCGGACATCCCACCCCGGCGACACCGGTCAGGGGATCTCACCTCGACGACGGGCCGGCCCGACCGGCCTCCGGACGATCTCCGGTTGACGGCCCGTACGGGCTGGCCCGTGCAACCCACCACCAACATCACCCGGACCACACCCTGACCGGCCTCCGGCAGGGCCGATCTTCGGCAGAGCCGATCTTCGGCAAAGCCGGCGAGGAACAGCAGGACCAGCGAGCCACCTGCGGAACCTGTACGGAAGTGGCACGATTCGCGCGATCCTCACTGGTTACTCCGGACCACCCCGGTTTGCGCTCCATGAGCGGTTCTCGCTAGAGTGCCGCTCACTCGCCTCGTCGGCGAGGCCGCCCGGACGGACGCCGAGTCCTGCCCCCGTGCGAGCGGCCGGAACGAACATCAACCGCAGCGGGCAGGAGTGGGGGACCCACATTTCGGGCGCCGCAAGCAGCGTCCTTGGGGTAAAGCCGGTGCATCCCGGTCCATGGTGGAGAGCGGTTCCTACTCGCCACCCGGGGTCGGATCCTCCGGCCGGGCCATCCCAGCCCGCACCCGACAGCTCACCCCGCAGGCGACGGGATTGGACGAACATGCCCTCTGGGCGTCGTGGCGGCAGACATCGAGCACCGCAGGCCCCATCGCCCGCCGGTCGCATCCTGCGCACCACCGGCGCGGTCACGGCCATCGTCGGCAGCGGCCTCGCGGTCACCGCGGCTCCGGCGGGCGCGGCCACCGCCGATGACTTCACCAAGCTCCGCCAGTGCGAGTCCGGCGGCAACTACGCGATCAACACCGGCAACGGCTTCTCCGGTGCCTACCAGTTCGACGACCGGACCTGGCACGGGCTCGGGTACTCCGGCCGGCCGTACCAGGCGTCGCCCGCCACGCAGGACGAGGCGGCCGCGAAGCTCTACAACCAGCGGGGCTGGCAGCCATGGCCGTCCTGCTCGGTCAAGATGGGCCTGACCAACAACGGCCCGGCCAGTGTCCCGGGCGGCTCTGGCGACGTCATCCAGCAGGCCATCACCCCGGTGGAACCCCCCATGACGCTGGACCGGGCTCGCCGGGAGATGGGGGACGGCTCGTTCAGGGGCACGGTCCTCGACGCGTCCCTCAGCGACGACGTCCGCCCGGAGGCCTTCGTCTGGCAGGACAGAATGCGCCAGAAGGGCTTCGTACTCACCGTCGACGGCAAGTTCGGACCGCAGTCGCAGGGCATCGCCGCGCTGTACTCGTACCTCACCCGGGTGAACGACGGTCAACCCGGGGTCGTCGGCCAGAATCTGTGGAACGTCAGCGTCAGGGCCTGACCGACCTGGTCACCGTGCGCGCAGGGCGGGCGCGTCCGGGGTGACCTCCATGACGTGTGCGGCCAGTCGTCGGGCAGGATGCACTCATGACGACGCCGTCCGCCTCGGGAAAGCCCAACCTGCTCTCCGGTCCGCCGCCGACGCTCCTGCCCTCCGACGCGGCCGCGACCGAGGCGCTGGCCGCCGGTGATCCGCCGGATGCCGTCGCCGCCCGGCTGCCCGCGTTCAGCGCGCCCTGGGCCGCGCTCGCCGAGCTCGCGCTCACCGGCGGACGACCCGTCGAGGCCTATCCCTACGCCCGCACGGGCTATCACCGCGGCCTCGACGCCCTGCGCCGCTCGGGCTGGAAGGGCAACGGGCCGATCCCCTGGTCACACGAACCCAACCGCGGGTTCCTGCGTTCACTCGCCGCTCTCGTCCGGGCGGCCGCGGCCATCGGGGAGGCCGAGGAGGCCACCCGCTGCCGGGCGTTCCTGACCGACAGCGATCCCGTCACCGCCAGTGAGCTCGGCTTCACCTGACAGTGAGTTCATCAGGCCGCGTCGGTGGTGGAGGCCAGCGAGGACGCCGCAGCCGGCCCCACGGCCCCGCCATCCCTAGTAACCTCGCCGGGTGCCTGCTCTTGTCCTCATCGGTGCCCAGTGGGGCGACGAGGGAAAAGGAAAGGCGACCGACCTCTTGGGCGGCGCCGTCGATTACGTCGTCCGATACCAGGGTGGCAACAACGCCGGCCACACCGTGGTCATCGGGGCGGAGAGCTACGCGCTCCACCTGATTCCCAGTGGCATGCTGCGAGCCGACTGCGTTCCCGTGATCGGCAACGGGGTCGTCATCGACCCGGGCGTGCTGCTGGCCGAGATGGACGGGCTCACCGCCCGCGGCATCGACGTCTCCCGGCTCCTGATCAGCGCGAACGCCCACCTGATCATGCCCCATCACCGGGCGCTGGACCGGGTCATCGAGCGATACCTGGGCAAGGCGCGGATCGGTACCACCGGTCGCGGCATCGGTCCCACCTACGGCGACAAGGTTGCCCGTACGGGCATCAGAGTGCAGGATCTCCTCGACCCGGGCATCTTCCACAAGAAGCTCGAACTGGTGCTGCGGGAGAAGAACCAGGTCCTGGCCAAGGTCTACAACCGGCGCCGGATCGAGCTAGACGAGGTGGCCGAGGAGTACGCCGACTACGCGAAACGCCTCCAACCCCACATCGCCGACACCGGCCTGATTCTCGACCGGGCGCTGCGCGCGGGCAAGGTCGTGCTGCTCGAAGGCTCCCAGGGCACTCTCCTCGACGTCGATCACGGCACCTACCCGTTCGTCACGTCATCGAACCCGACCGCCGGCTACGCGGCCACCGGCGCCGGCATCGGCCCGACGAGGATCAGTCGGGTGATCGGCATCATCAAGGCCTACACGACCCGGGTCGGCGCCGGCCCCTTCCCCACCGAACTGGACGACAAGGTCGGAGAGGAGCTGCGCCGCATTGGCGGGGAGTTCGGCGTGACGACCGGCCGGGCACGGCGCACCGGCTGGTTTGACGCCGTAATCGCCCGCTACGCGGTGCGGGTCAACGGCCTGACCGACCTTTTCCTCACCAAGCTGGACGTCCTGTCGGGCTTCGACCGGGTGCCCATCTGCGTCGGCTACGACATCGGCGGCGAACGGGTCGACGAGATGCCCATGACCCAGACCGAGTTCCACCACGCCAAGCCGATCTACACCGACCTGCCCGGCTGGCACGAGGACATCTCCGGCGTCCGGTCGTTCGCCGACCTGCCCGGCACCGCGAAGGACTACATCAGGGCGTTGGAGGAGTTCTCCGGCGCCCCGGTGTCGGCGGTCGGCGTCGGTCCCGGGCGGGACCAGACGCTCGTCATCAATGACCTGGTCTGAACAAACTGGTCCGAAAAGACCTGGTCTGATCCCGCCCGGCGCGGGCCAAGATCCGGTCGGTTCCGGTTGCAGCCGGAAGCATTACCATCGACGCTTGGGCGGTCACGCAAAGCAATGACGTCCGGGGGTGGTGGCGGTGGCCGTTGTCAGGTCCCGGCCGTCGGATGACGACCCTTCCATCCCCGGGCGGACACCGCTGTCGCTGCCGGAACCGGCCGAAGCCCCGCAACCGGCCCGTTGGCCACCGGCCGTGAGACGCGGTTACCTGCACCCGACCGACTCCGACGCCTGGCCGGTCGGGTTCTCCCCCACCGGCGAGGCTCTGCCACAGACACTGACCGACGTGCTGCTGCGGGGCAGCCACGCCATCCGGAGCTCGAAGCGGGCCGAGGCGCAGCGGCTCGAACGCGCCGCGGCCGTCGCCGGTCACGTCGACGCCCAGATCCGTGACTTCCTGGACTTCTGCGCGGCCGAACACCTGGTACCACCGGTCACGGTGCGGGGGGCCCGCACCGCGCCGCACCGCGCGCCGGCGCGGTACCGCGCCGGCCGGCCGCTGCCCGCGCCGGACCTGAGCG
>NZ_CDWRCL010000245.1:0-5876 GCF_977927575.1 Frankia sp. CcCS3 | reverse complement strand
CCTACATCCCCCGCCCCTCGGCTCTGCACCAGCACCTCCTCACCATTCTCGGCGTCGATCCGACCCGGCCACCTTGATCGGAAACCAGGCCGGTCAACGCATCGAAACCCCATGTGCGGAAGACAGATCGAGGCCGAGCAGACCGCCACCGACGACCACACCGGTCCCGGTCCGGCTACCCCGCGCCGAGGCGAAGATCGCCTCTAGGTCCTCGATCGTGCGGTAGACATGGCAGCCGGTGGCCTCCCGGCCGGGTACCGGCGGGACGAACGGGTAGGAACCGGTCGCAAGCACCAGCACGTCGTACCGGTAGGTGCGGCCAGCACCGGTGGTCACCGTCCGGGCGGCCCGATCGACGGCGACGACCGGTTCACCGAGACGCAGCCGCAGCCGGGGGTGTTCGAGGAATCCGTCCTCGACGAGGCTGAGGTCCTCCGCGGTTGCCCCGGTGAAGTACGCCGAGAGGCCCACCCGGTCATAGGCGGGCCGAGGTTCCTCGGCGAGGACCGTGATATCCCATCGCCCCTCGACGTCGCGGTCCCGCAGCGCCGCCAACAACCGATGCCCCACCATGCCGTGGCCGACGACCACCAATGATCGAGAAGACATCCGCGCACCACCCGCACGTCCGAACCGATGGGTGCCGGTCCAAACGGGCACCCGCTACGGCCAGAACCGTACGAACCCAGGATGTCAACACCGACTCGAAGTCAGGTCGGTCCGGATACAAGGCATGCACTCCACGACACGACGGGATGTGAGATGCCCGACGAACGCTCGATGCGGACGTCGTGAATACGCAACGGTGCCGGTTAACACCGGCGTTGCACACCGGCAAGCGCGTGGACATGGCCGTGTCCGATCCTGCGGTGACCGGGGGATCGGCGCGGGACCCCAGGCCAGGAGGTAGCCTCATGACAACCCGTAGTCCCGGGTGGCCCGACATCGGCGACCGGTCCGGCGCACCCGGAACCGCCGGAACCGCCGGAACACCCGGAACCACCAGCGCGCCCGGAACGTCCCCGGCATCGGCGACATCGACGGAGCCGGCCGTCAGCGCCGGGCTGCCACCGCTGCTCGGCTTCACCGTCGGGGTCACGGCCGCGCGTCGCCGCGACGAACTCGCGAACCTCCTCGAACGGCGCGGAGCCCGGGTGATCCATGCCCCGGCCCTGCGCATCGTGCCGCTCGCCGACGACAGCCTGCTGCTCGCCGCGACCCGGGAGTGCCTCACCCGGCCGCTGGACGCAGTGATCGCTACGACGGCAATCGGCTTCCGCGGCTGGGTGGAGGCCGCCGAGGGCTGGGGGGTCGGCGAGCGGCTGCGCGACCGGCTGGACGGCGCCCGGCTGTTCGCCCGAGGGCCGAAGGTCACTGGCGCCGTCCGGGCCGCGGGGCTCACCGAATGCTGGTCGCCCCGCTCGGAATCCGGCGCCGAGCTCGTCGCCCATCTGCTCACGGAGAACCTGGCCGGGCTGCGCATCGCGGTGCAGCTACACGGCGAGCCGTTGCCAGACATGGTCGAGGGGCTGCGCGCGGCGGGTGCCGAGGTCGTCGAGATACCGGTGTACCGGTGGGAACCACCGGACGATCTGCGGCCGGTCCGCCGGATGGTCGAACTCATCGTCACCGGCGGGGTCTCCGCGGTCACCTTCACCAGCGCGCCCGCCGTGGTGAGCCTCCTACGGATCGCCCGGGAGATGGGACAGTTCGACGAACTGCTGACCGCGTTGCGGGGCGAGGTGCTGCCCGCGTGCGTGGGTCCGGTCTGCGCCGCCCCCCTCGAACGGCAGGGCGTGGCGACGGTGGCCCCGGACCGGTTCCGGCTCGGAGCACTCGTGCGCACGCTGTCCGACGAACTCCCGCGTCGCCGAGGGCGGACCGTCGAGGCCGCGGGGCACGTGCTGCGGGTCCAGGGCGCGGCAGTGATCGTCAACGGCGAGCCGGTGATGCTCGCACCCAGGACCGCGGCGGTCCTCGACGCGCTGACCGAGCGTCCCGGTCGGGTGCTGTCCCGAGCCGAGCTGCTGCGCCGGACGGGCACGGCCGGGCTCACCGACGAACACGCGGTCGAGATGACCGTCGCCCGGTTACGCACCGCGCTGGGACCGGCCGGCCGCGTGGTCGAGACCGTCATCAAGCGGGGCTATCGGCTCGCGGTCGTGTGAGAGAGCACGCGGTAACTGCCAGGCCCCGGACCCCGGACCCCAGTTCCCGCGTTCCCCGTCGTCAGGCGCCTCGGCCGAGCCGCCAGCGCGCCGCTCGATATGCCCGCCACCCCGACTGCAGTCCTCGCCGGGCGCTGAGCAGGGCGTCGCGATGCCCCTGGGAAACGAGCCGAAGGATGTCGGCCGCTCCAGCGGCCCGATTGACGATCAATCGACTGATGGCGAACCGGGACGACGTCGGTTGATGAATGCGGTACCCGACCTCACAGGCCGATTCGAACCCGGCGGCCGCGACGACATGGCGCACCGACGCGCAGTGATAACCGAAGGGGTAGCAGAAACTGTCCGGACGCCGGCCGGTTCTCTCCTCGATCAGCCGCCGGCTGGCGGTGACATCGTACCGCGCCAAGGCGGTCGGCACCACGTCGAGCTCCAGATGACGGTGACCGTGCGAGCCGAGCTCGATGCCCTCTCCGGCGAGCGCGGCGAGGTCGGACCAGTCCAGCAGGGGAGGTTGCGCTCGGTGTAGCCATCCAGCCAGGTGGCGCGCCGGCCAACGAAGGCGGTCGGCACGTACAGGGTAGCGCTGGCACCGATCGCCCGCAGAGCGGGCACCGCGGTGGTGACGAAGTCCTCGAAGCCGTTCTCGAAGGTGATCACCACCTGGCGGCGGGCGGGATGCGCCAGCGCGTCAGTGAGACCGGTGAGGTGGTAACCGCTTTCGGCGAGGGCCTCGAGCTGCTCGGCGAAGGCACCGGGAGGGAGCTCCCAGCGTCGGAAGTCCGCACTCACCGAATCACCGACGCCGTGGTACATAAGGACGGGCAGGGGCATCGTGGGCGCACCGTCGAACACGCCGGAGGCGGCGCCGGACGCCGCGGGCGCCAGGGAGGTCACGGCTTTCCCGTACCGGCGAGACTGGCCATCCTGCCCGGATTTGCACCGTTATTTCCACACAGATACATGCGTGCATTCGTGTGCAGGGACACAGACCGCACTCCCTCCGCGACAGCGGTTCGCAATCGTGAACGACCAGGTGACACGGGCGTACATCCCATCGAGTGAAGCAGTAGACGGACCAGATCAAGACACCGAAACTAAAACATCGACCGGTCCGCGAACTACCCGGAACTCTACACGTGTATACCCGGCATGCCAATGACGTCAGGAGATCCGGTGGAGTCCTCCCCCGACGCCGGGCCGGGCCGCCGGCCGAGCCTACGTCACACCGGCGTTCCCACCACGGCCGGATCTTTGTCTTTTCACCGTCCGTTCCCCGAGAGGCAGGCAGCATTCGGATGCCGTCCCGGAAACGGGAGACCTCCGGACCTCCGGACCTCCGGACCTCCGGACCTCCGGAACCGGAACGCCGGGCGCGTATCGTCCCGCCGGGCCACGAGCGCCCGGACGGTGCGGCGAGGATTGCCCGCTCAGCCCGGAACCAGGCGCATCCCGGGCGTCGGCAAAAGCTCCGAAGAACCCTCTCACGCCTGATTCTCGACCGACCGCCGCCACCGGATCTCCGCGTCGATGAAATCATCGAGCTCGCCGTCGAGAACACCGCTGGTATTCGAGGTCTCGGTGTCGGTACGCAGATCCTTCACCATCTGGTACGGGTGGAGGACATAGTTACGGATCTGTGATCCGAAGGAGACGTCCTGTGGCCCGCCGGTGATGCGCTGTTTCTCCGCCGCTTCCTCGGCCCGCCGCCGCTCCAGGAGCTTCGCCTGCAACACGATCATCGCGGCGGCCTTGTTCTGGAGCTGGCTGCGCTCGTTCTGGCACGTCACCACGATGCCCGTGGGCAGATGCGTGATGCGGACCGCGGAGTCGGTGGTGTTGACCCCCTGTCCACCCGGGCCGGACGAACGGAAAATATCGATACGCAGATCCTTGTCGTCGATGTCGACGTGGTCGGACAGCTCGACGACCGGGGTGACCTCCACCCCGGCGAAGGAGGTCTGCCGCCGGTTCTGGTTGTCGAACGGCGAAATCCGGACGAGCCGGTGCACCCCGTGCTCACTGCGCAGCGTCCCGTACGCATAGGGCGCCTTGACCTGGAAGGTTGCCGACTTCAGACCCGCCTCCTCAGCCTCGGAGGTGTCAAAGACCTCCGTGGCGTAGCCATGCCGCTCGGCCCACCGCAGGTACATCCGAAGCAACATCGCCGTCCAGTCGGCCGCGTCCACCCCGCCGGCCCCGGCCGAGAGCTGCACGATCGCGTCCCGCTCGTCGTACTCGCCGGACAGCAGGGTCCGGACCTCGAGACCGGCGATGTCATTGGACAGCCTGGGAAAATCGGCTGCGGCCTCGGCGAGTAGATCCTCGTCGCCGAGGTCCGCGGCGGCGGCGATGTCGTCGAGACGGCGACGCAACCCCTCCACCCTGGCGATGTCCCCGCGCGTCGACGACAACCTGCGGGTGACAGCCTGGGCCCGGTCCTGATCGGACCAGAGGTCGGGGTCCGCAGCCTGACGCTCCAGATCCTCGGCGCGACGGCGCAACCCCTCCACGTCGAGAACCGTCTCGATGCCGGTCAACGTGGCATCCAGCTGTTTGATCTCCTCGGACAGGTCGACGGCCATGCTGTTCACCTTACCGGCGGCACTCGGGGGCCACCGCCAGGACGGATCTTGCCCGCCCGGGCGGGAGCCGGCCGAGCTCGCATCGGCGTCGCGCCGAGCCCCGCGGCGACCTCCCCGCGGTCTCCCGACGGCATCCCGACCGGGAAACATCATCATGGCGAAACATGCAATGACTCGACGACACGAGGATGAAACATTCGCAGGATGCCACGAGAATTTCGGCCAACCGGCGCCCGCACTGCGGACAATCGTTGCGGCGGCCCCAGGCAGTCAGGCGGTTCAGCCATCCGACAACAACCTCCGACAACAACCGACGCCAATCCCTGAAGAGACACGTACCACATCGCCGAGTGCGCACAACTCGGCGCGTCCGCGGCCCCCGAACGATACCGTCGAAGACGGCGCTTCGCGCACGAATACGTGAACGCCGGGTTTCGTCGGGACAGTGCGGCCTCGCGACCATATGGGTGTCGGATGCGGAGAGCTCAGCTGCAGAGAGCTCAGACGCATCGACCGGTGCGCGCGTGTACACCGGTCGATGTCGCCGGGACGGGACGGGACGAAGGCTCGAGGACCGGCCACTACCACGGGGAAGAGGAGGAAGGCCGCCGTGAATAACCGGATCTGTCGTCCGAGCGATCGGATCACGCCGTTGGCGGCGACGACTCACCGCCCCGTCGCGTGCCGGCGGAAGGCCGCGATCATTCCCGCAGGAGCACGGAGGGTCCCATCGTCTCGGAGGTCTCGGAGGTCTCGGAGGTCGCGGACCGACGCTCTGTCCTGGTTGCCACCGGCCTCGCGGCGGTGGGCTCCGTGAGTCTGCGCGACGACGCATCCGGCCTGCACGAGGCCTGCATGGCCGCCCTGACCGCGACGGTCAGGGCCTACGAGACGTCTGATCTGATCACTACCACGTCCGCCCTGGTCTCGTTGGAGCGCACGACACAGACCGTGCCCCGGGAGCACCGGCTGCGCGGCCGGCCATCGCTGGAGTGGATGCGGCTGCACGCGGCGGTCACGACGGTGGCGGCCGCCACCGCCTACGACCGCGGCAAACACTCCGACGCCGCCGTGCGGGCCGACCGGGCCGCGGCGCTCGCCCGGGCGGCCGGGGACGGGCCAC
>NZ_CDWRCL010000244.1:0-5888 GCF_977927575.1 Frankia sp. CcCS3 | reverse complement strand
CCCAAACAGGCCCTAGTCGAGTTCGTGGGGGGCGGGCGGCGCCTCGGCCGCCCGCTGCCGACTGGTGGCTGGCCGCTCGCGGACGCTGCGCCGCAGGTCGGCGCCCCGTAGATGGCGCCGAGATGGCCGCCGTGTGTCGGCTGGCTGTCAGTTCCCGCCGTCTGTCGTCGGAGGCCATTCGCCAGGTACCGTCACCGAGAGGCGACGTTTCACGATCTTGCCGGCTCCGGTCGGCGCGCACCGTTTCGGGATGCTCGTCGAACGACGCCCCTGCCTTTGACGAGGAGAACGCTGCTTGCGCCACTTCGCCTTTCTGGGCCCCGAGACGGTTGACGCACTGTTCCTCCGGCCGCCGGAGGACATCGCCGTGAATGATGATCGTCGTCTGCTGGCCACCGCGCTCGGCGCGACCCTCTACGCCCCGGGGACGCGCCCCCGGTTGGCGTCGGACGTGCACAGACAGACCGCGGCGGGGGTGACCTCGATGGTTCTCTGCCTGGAGGACTCCATCGCTGACACCGAGGTGGCCGCCGCCGAGGCCAACGTCGTCGCCGCGTTGCGCGCGCTCGCGGCGGAGCCCCCTTGGGCCGCGGGCGCGATACCACTGCTGTTCGTCCGGGTCCGCGCGGTCGGGCAGATCCCGGATCTTGTCGACCGGCTCGGGCCGGCCGGAGTCGGGTGTCTCGCCGGGTTCGTGCTGCCCAAGTTCGCCGAGGAGGGTGGCGAGGCGGCGATGGAGGCGGTGCTGCGGGCCTCCGAGACGGTCGGTCGCCCGCTGTGGGCCATGCCGGTGCTGGAGAGCCCGCAGGTCATCAACCGGGAGACCCGGGTGGAGGCGTTGTCGGCGGTCCGGCGGCTGGTCGACAAGCACGCCGACCAGGTGCTGGCGATCCGGCTCGGTGCGACGGACCTGTGTGGGCTGTTCGGGCTGCGCCGTGACCGCGACCTGACGATCTACGACATCGCTGTCGTCCGGGACTGCATCGCCGACATCGTGAATATCTGTGCGCGGGGCGGTGACCACGTCGTGACCGGACCGGTCTGGGAGTACTTCGCCCAGCCGGAACGGCTCTTTGTCAGCTCGCTGCGGGTGACCCCGTTCGCGCAGGCGGACCGCGTCGACGGCGGGGAGGATGCGATCCGGATGCGCAGCGAACTGGTCTCCGCCGACCTTGACCGGCTGATCCGGGAGGTCGTTCTGGACAAGGCCAACGGCCTGATCGGCAAGACGGTGATCCATCCCAGCCACGTGCCCGCCGTGCACGCGCTGCACGTCGTCACCCAGGAGGAGTACACCGATGCCGAGACCGTCCTCGACGGGGATGCCGGCGGGGTACGGCCGAGCAGCTACGCGAACAAGATGAACGAGTTGCGTCCGCACCGGGCCTGGGCCGAGGCGGTGATCCGCCGGGCGCGCGCGTTCGGTGTCCTGCGCGAGGGCGACACCTTCGTCGAGGTGCTGGCGGCGACGCACGGTCGTCTCGGCCAGCGGAATGCCCGATGACGGCGACGGCGGGGACGGACGCCCCCACCGGCGCGCCCATCCCTCACCCGGCCGCGCCCGTGCCCGCCCACATCCCAGCGGCCGCCCCCGCAGGGATGTGGCTGTGGACCGCGCTGGGCCTCGATGTCCAGGTCACCGCGGACGTGGCGGGCCAGGGGCTGCACGCCCTGGTGGGACTCGCCCTGCGCCGCAACCCACGCCGGGCGCACCTGTTGGTTAGCCGGGTGCTCGGCAAGCATCTGCCGGTGGCCCCGGCCGAGGCGCTCGCGGCCGGGGCCGGGGTCGCCGCGCTGGTCCGGGCGCTGCCCGGCTTCGAGGAGGCCGGAAAGCGGGTCGCGGACCCGCCGGTTGCGGGTTCGCTGGTGCCGGGTTCGCTGGTGCCGGGTTCGCCGGTCGAGCAGCCCGGGGGCCCGCGGACCGGTCCGATCGTGATCGGTTACTGCGAGACCGCGACGGCGTTGGGGCACGCGGTCGCCGACGGTCTCCCGACGAGCCACTACCTGCACACCACCCGGCGGCCGCTGCCCGGTGTCACGCCGATCCTCGAGTTCGTGGAGTCCCATTCTCACGCGACCCACCACTGGCTGATGCCCGAGGACCGCGAGATCCTGCGGTGCGGCGCGCCGATCGTGCTCGTCGACGACGAGCTGTCGACCGGGCGCACCGCCCTCGGCACGATCCGGATCCTGCATGCCCACGCCCCACGCGAGCACTACGTGGTTGCCACGCTGCTCGACGCCCGTCCGCCCGCGGCCCGGGCCGCGTTCGCCGATCTCGCCGACGAGCTCGGGGTCCGGCTGGATGTCGTCGCCCCGCTTACGGCCACCGTCACCGTGCCGGCCGAGATCGCGGCCCGAGCCGCGCGGGTCCGCGCCCGGTTCGCCGGGGGCGCGGACGGTCGGGACGAGGCGCGGGCGACGGGGGCGCTGGTGGCCCACCCGGTTCGCCGGTTGGTGGCCGACTGGCCGTCCGACCTGCCTGACGGTGGCCGTCATCGCTGGTCGCCGACCGACCGCCACCGCCTCGACGAGGTCGTGCCGCCGGTCGCCGCGACGGTACTGGCCGCGCTGACCCGGCCCGCGGGTCGCACGCTCGTGCTCGGGACGGAGGAACTGATGTACACGCCGATGCGGATAGCGGACGCGCTGGCCCGGACGAGTCCGGGTGAGATCCGCTACCAGTCCACGACGCGTTCGCCGGTCCACCCCGTCGACGTCGACGGCTACGCCATCCGCGCCGCCCTCACCTTCCCCGCGCCGGACGACCCGGGCCGGGCCAGCCACGTCTACAACGTCCGGCCCGGGATGTACGACGACATCGTGGTGGTCGTCGACTCCGTCCCGGACGTCGATTTTGAGACGGACGTCGCCCCGGGGGCGGACCGGAGCTCTCCCCGTGCGGATACCGGCCTCCACGGCATGCTTACTCAGCTACGCCGATGCGCTCCGGTCACGGTGCTGACGCTGCCCTCCTACCGGCCCTCCTACCAGCCGTCCCCTCGACCGACCGGTGCGCCGCCCGCCGCCGGACCGCTCACCGGTGCGCCCGGGGACGCCCGGTGAGCGGGATCGGCGCGGTGGATCCCGCGCTCACCGGCACCGTCGGCTCGGGTTCATACGATCCGGCGGACGTGACCTTCCTGCTGACCGACCTCAGCGCGGTCGCCTTGGAGCGGCCCACCGAGGACCGTGAGGAGGCCATGCAGGCCGGCCGGCACTACTCCGAGGACCTGCCGGTCGAGTACCAGCCTGACGCCGGTTACCTGGAGCTCTACCACCGGGCGCTGGACCGGTCGGCCCGCCGGGTCGCGCTCGCCACCGGCCTCGTGGCGGAGCTTGTACGGGTCACCAAGCCCGAGCCGGTCCTGGCCTCGATCGCCCGGGCCGGTACCCCGGTGGGGATCCTGATGCGGCGCTGGTATGGCTGGCGCCACGGGCTCGACACCCCGCACTACGCGATCTCGGTGATCAAGGATCGCGGCGTGGACCTGAACGCGATCCGCTACCTCACCTCCCGGCACAACCGGGAGGTGATCCAGTTCGTCGACGGCTGGACCGGCAAGGGGGTGATGACCCGGGTGCTGACCGACGCGGTGGCGCGGCTCGGGCTGGACGATACCCTCGCCGTACTGGCCGACCCGGCTCGGTGCGTGCCGCTCTACGGGACCCGCGACGACTTCCTCATCCCGAGCGCCTGCCTGAACTCGACGGTGAGCGGGCTGGTCAGCCGGACCGTCCTCAACGCCGAGCACATCGGTCCGGATGACTTCCACGGTGCGAAGTACTACGCCGAACTCGCGGCGCACGATCTGTCCCGGCACTTCGTCGAGACGGTGGCGGCCCACTTCCCCGAGGTGGCCGACGAGGTCGCCGAGACCTGGCCGCGGCTGTGGGCCGCCGACCGCAGTCCGACCTGGGCGGGCTGGGCGGCGGTGGAGCGCATCGCAGCCGCGTTCGACATCCCCGACGTGGTCATGGTGAAGCCGGGGGTGGGGGAGACGACTCGGGTCCTGCTGCGCCGGGTGCCCTGGCGCATCCTCATCGCCCCCGACCGGCTCGACGAGCTGGCGCACGTGCTGGCACTGGCCGCCGACCGCGACGTCGAGGTCCAGGAGATGGCGGACCTGCCCTTCTCCTGTGTGGGGCTGATCCGCCCGGTCGGCGCGGCACCGGTCTTCCACACCCCGAACGCGCGCTGGCGTCCGGACGTCCCGTGACGGCCGACTCGTCCGCCGTGACGGTCGGCCCGTCCGCCGCGTCCGGGCCGCGTCATCTGCTGGCCTGTGACCTGGACAAGACGCTGATCTTTTCCTGGCACTCGCTGCTGCTGGCCGACGACCGGCCCGCACCGGAGCTCGTCGAGGTCGAACGCCTCGACGGCGCGCCGATCTCGTTCGCGACGGCGCGGTCGCTGGCCCTGCTCGCTGAGTTGCACGACCTCGCCGTCCTCGTCCCGGTCACCACCCGCACCCTCGCCCAGTACGCGCGGGTCAAGCTCGGGGTCCGGCCGCGCTACGCGATCGCGGCCAACGGCGGGCACCTGCTGGTCGACGGGGTCCCCGATCCGGCCTGGGCGGCGGGCGTGGCGGCCGAGGTCGCCGCCGCCTGCGCCCCCCTGGCGGAGATGGTGGCGCTCGCCGAGCGGTCCGCCGCCGGCGGCTGGGCCCGGCTCGTGCGGGTCGCCGACGGGTTGTTCGTCTACCTCGTCGCCCACGACCGCGCTGGCATTCCCGACCTGACCGGGGAGGCCGAGACGGCGCGGGCTGCGGGCTGGGCGATGTCGCTGCAGGGGCGGAAGGTGTACTTCGTCCCGTCGGTCCTGACCAAGCAGCGCGCGGTGGCCGAGGTCGCCCGCCGTGCCGGTACCGCCCGGCTGCTGGCCGCGGGGGACTCCGTGCTTGACGTCCCGATGCTCGCGGCGGCCGACCACGCCGTCCGTCCGGCCCACGGTGAGCTGCACGAGCTGGGCTGGTCGGGCCCGAATGTCACCGTCACCGCCGCGGCCGGGGTGCTCGCGGGCGAACAGGTGCTGGCGGCGTTCGTCGCGCGGGTCCGGGCCGAGATCGCCGCCGGGAGTCGCTGAACCTCCTCGCGCGACTTCCGGGCCCGTTCAGACCGGGCCTTGGCGCCGTTCTTCTGGTGTGCCGGGCAGCGGCGGCGGCTCGGAGCCCGGCCCGAACCCAGGCGCCCAGATTTTCCGCAGCGGCCTGCCATGCGGGCACGTCCCCCGCTCTGGTACCCGCTCGACGCTGCCTGTGGCATGCAACTGGGCGCCACGGCGACGCCGGCACTTGTTGCAGGCCACCAGCGACAGCATCGGCACGACCGGCTCCGGCCCGGTCGGGCCGCAGTCGTCCGCCGGCCCCGGCTCAGGCGGATCGCTGGTCATTTTCTCTTGGTGATTTGTTTAGCCCCGCCGCACGTCGGGCACTTCTTCTCCTGCGTTCCCGAATAGCCACCATCTTCGTCTGTCTCGACCCGTTCGGCGACCACGTTCCCGGTGCCGTTGCAGGTGGGGCAGTCCGCGGTCTCCATCGGCTCGAGGTCGGCATGCCCGGCCTTCGCGCCCCGCTTGTCGTAGTTCTTCTCGGTATCGGGGTTGTTCTTGGATCCGGCGGATCCGCCTTTGCCGCCGCGTTTGACGCTGTCACGGCCGGTGGAGGCTCCACCACTGGTCGACCCTCGCTTGTTCCACGCCATGGGTTGCTCTCCGTCTACAGTCGATCCCTCCCCGCATCAACGGTAGCGGCGGAGCACCCAAGTCGGTACCAGGACAGCCGGAACTGTAACCGTGCGTCCCTCACGGACGCTGGGCGTGGGAAGCTCAGATGGCGCAGCCGCACCCGGGTTCGCATGGTCGCCGTCGAGGCTTGTCTTCCGCACGT
>NZ_CDWRCL010000243.1:0-6024 GCF_977927575.1 Frankia sp. CcCS3 | reverse complement strand
CCGCCGCAGCGGGCCACCCCCCCTGCCACCGCGCCGGCTAGGCCGTCGCCCCCGAGCGCGACCACGACCCGGCCCTGGGCGGTGGCCGCCGCCGCGAGATCGTCCGCATGGGCGAGGTCGCGGGTCGGGGTGACCCGGACGTCCCGTGCCCAGCGCGCGAGCTCGGCGCGGACGCCGTCGAGCATCCGCATCGCCCGCCCGTGACCCGCGCTCGGGTTGACGATCACGGCCAGCCGGTAACGGTCGACCTCGGCGGGTTCGACCCGGACCGGCTGCGGCGCCACCGTACCGAGGCTTCCCCAGGAGGGTGTGCGGGAGGCAGCGGCGTCCGTCATGGTGAGCGAGCTTACGGGCGGGTGCACCAAGTCCCCCAGCGGCCGGGGTTCCGGGGCCGGGGTTCCGTGACCATGGCGGCTCACCGCCCGGGCAGCGCCCCCGCGGACAGATGCTGGCTTGAGGCGCCGAAGAACGACCGCTCGCCGAGCTGCGGATCGTCGCGCAGGTCCCGCAGCACGAGGTGTTCCAGCAGGAGCAGGGCCGCGTCGGCCGGCCAGAGCACCAGCCACAGCCACACCCCCCGGGCCTCCCCGACGAACGCCGCCCGATCGGGGGGTACGACCAGCGGCCACAACGCCGTGGGATGCCCGGCGGCCTCGACCTTCGCCTCCGGTACGCCGGGCAGCGGTTCGGGATCGGGACCGCTGATGCCCGCGAGCCGGGCGCCGAGTCCCACCCGAGGCGCCTCGGCGACAAGCACCATCTCGGCCGGCCCGCCCAACGGGGAGGGCCCGGCGGCGGCGACTGCCATAGCACGCGGCCCGGTACGCTCGTCACCGGCCCAGCCGACACCGCTGACGTACCAGTGGACCGGCATCGGCTGCGGCAACCAGACCGGGACCGTCGAGGTCCTCGACAGCGCGTGGAGCGCCTGTTCCCGCGACGACACCGCAGTGCGGTAGGGACTCACCTCCCCGTGATCGTCACACCGCCACTGGCTGCTCCACAGATCGGGTGGACGCAGCGGTCCGAGACAGCGCGGGCAGGCCGCAGCAATGGTCACCGGGCGCCTCCTGGCGTAGGTGGAGATGTCGCCGAACATCGGCACTCCGGCACCGGTATGCCCTCGGCTTTCCACCCGCAATCGCCCCACCAGGTTTCCACCCGCAATCGCCCCACCTGGGCAGATGTGCCGAACAGCCGGGTGCGCCACCCCTCCGTCACCCTCCAGCCCTCCGTCACGCCTCCGGGCGGGCCGGGAAGGGAAGCTGACGGCGCGCCGCGAGCTCCGCGAACGCCTCGTCGAGGAGATCGAGGCCGGCCAGCAGCAACGACTTCTCAATCACCAGCGGTGGCAGCAGCCGGAGCACGTTGCCCCAGGTGCCCGCGGTGAGCACGATCAGGCCGCGACGATGGCAGGCCGCGGCCGCGGCGGCGGTGAGAACCTTGTCCGGGCTGTCGTCGCCGGCGCCCCGGACCAGCTCCAGGGCGACCATCGCGCCCCGCCCCCGGACGTCCCCGACGAAGTCGTACCGCTCGCGCAACGCGTGCAGGCGGGGCAGGGCGATCTCGCCGATCCGGCGGGCCCGGCCGGCCAAGCCCACGGACTCGATGAGGTCGATCGCGGCGAGAGCCGCAGCGCAGGCCGCCGGATTCCCCCCGTAGGTGCCGCCGAGGCCGCCGGCCTGGGGGGCATCCATGATCTCCGGACGGCCGGTGACGGCCGCGAGCGGCAAGCCGCCGGCGATGCCCTTGGCGGTGGCGATGAGATCCGGGACGACACCTTCGTGCTCGCAGGCGAACATCGTCCCGGTCCGGGCGAACCCGGTCTGCACCTCGTCCGCCACGAACACGATCCCCGAAGCCGTACAGAACTCGGCGAGGCGGGGCAGGAACCCGGTCCCGGGGACGATGAAACCGCCCTCCCCCTGGATCGGCTCGATGACCATCGCGGCGACGGACGCGGCTCCGATCTCGTCCCGCACGAGCTCGATCACCCGCTCGGCGGCCTCCTCCCCGCAGCGGTCGGGACCGGTCGGCCAGCGGTAGGGATACGCCAGCGGCATCCGATAGACCTCGGGCGCGAACGGCCCGAACCCGCTCTTGTAGGGCATCGACTTCGCGGTCATCGCCATCGTCAGGTTCGTCCGGCCATGGTAGGCGTGCTCGAAGACGACGACCGCGTCCCGGCCGGTCGCACTACGCGCGATCTTGACGGCGTTCTCGACGGCCTCCGCTCCGGAGTTGAACAATGCCGAGCGCTTCTCGTGGGTACCCGGCGTCAGCCGGTTCAGCGCCTCGCAGACGGCGATATAGCCCTCGTACGGCGTCACCATGAAGCAGGTGTGGGTGAACCGGCCAATCTGCTCGCGCACGGCCTCGACAACCTCGTCCGCGGCGTTGCCGACGCTGACCACCGCGATCCCCGAACCGAAGTCGATGAGCGAGTTGCCGTCCACGTCGACCACGACCCCGCCGCCCGCCGCGTGCGCGTAGACCGGGAGGGTCTCACCGACCCCCCGGGCCACGGCGCCGGCGCGGCGCGCGGCGAGTGCCCGGGACCGCGAGCCGGGGATCTCGGTGTACAGACGCAGCTCCTGGGGCAGCCGCGGGCCGCCGGTGGCGGGCAGGCCGGTTCCGGTCGCCGCCTGGTTAGGAATGGTCATCGTCGGCTCCTACCTGATCGTCTGCCTGCGCACATACCCTGTCCACGGCCACGGCCACCCGCGCCGCGGCCCTGGCCTGGCCTGGCCTGGCCTGGCCATCGTCCCCCGCCGCCGGGATCCGGTCGGTGGTCCTCGGGCGGGACCGGGCGCGCCGCCGGCACCCCGCCCGCACGGGCGCCTAGAATGAGCTCGATGGTGATGACGACGGCAGGCGGCTCGACGCCAGGCGGCCCGATGGCCGCCCGCGCCGACCGGTCATCCGCGCGATGAGCGAGCCGACGCCGTTCTGGCTGGCAGGCAAGCCGGCCACCGGGCCGGCGGCGACCACCGTCCGGCACCCGTTCGACGGCGCGGAGGTCGCCGTCGTCGCGCAGCCGGACCCCGACCAGGTTGAGACGGCCGTGGCCGCCGCGGCGGCGGTCGCGCCAGCGTTCGCGGCGCTGCCGGCCCACGTCCGCGCCGGCGCGCTCGCCGCCGTGTCGAAGGAGATCGCCCGTCGGGGCGACGAACTGGCCCGTCTCATCACCGCGGAGAGCGGTAAGCCGCTGACCTGGTCGCGTGCCGAGGTGGCCCGGGCGAGCTCCACCTTCCGCTGGGGGGCGGAGGAGGCCCGGCGCTTCGCCGGGGAGCTGACCAGGCTGGACACCGATCCCACCGGGGAGGGACGGCTCGCGCTCACCCGGCGTTTCCCCCGCGGGCCCGTGCTGGGCATCACCCCCTTCAACTTCCCGCTCAACCTGGTCGCCCACAAGGTGGCGCCGGCGCTGGCGGTCGGCGCGCCGATCATCGTGAAGCCGGCCCCGCGCACGCCGCTGTCGGCGCTGTTCCTCGGCGACCTGCTCGCCGACGCCGGCTTGCCCGAGGGGTCGTGGTCGGTCCTCCCGATCCCCAACGACCGCCTCGGCCCGCTTATCGCAGACCCTCGGCTGCCTGTGGTGTCCTTCACCGGTTCCGGCCCGGTGGGCTGGTCCATCCGCGACGCGGTCCCCCGCAAGCACGTGGTCCTCGAACTCGGCGGGAACGCGGCGGTGCTGGTCGCCGCCGACTACGCGGCTCCCGCCGACCTGGCCCGGGCCGCCGGCCGCATCGCCCTGTTCGCCAACTACCAGGCCGGCCAGTCGTGCATCGCCGTGCAGCGGGTCTACGCAGACCGCACGATCATCGACGAGCTGCTCGCCGAGATCGTCGCCGCCGTGCGGGCGCTGCACGACGGGGATCCGGCCGACCCGGCCACCGACGTGGGGCCGCTGATCGACGTCGCGGCGGCGGAACGGGTCGAAGCGTGGATCATCGAGGCCGTCGAGGCGGGGGCGACACTCGTCTGCGGCGGGACGCGCCACGGCACGAGTCTCAGCCCGGCCGTACTGACCGACGTTCCGCTCACCGCCAAGGTGGTAGGCGAGGAGGTCTTCGGCCCAGTGATCGTCGTGGCGGCGGTCGACGGCGTCAACGAGGGCTTCGCCCGGATCAACGACAGCGCCTACGGCCTGCAGGCCGGGGTGTTCACCCACGACCTGGCCACCGCGTTCCGCGCCCACCGGGAGCTCCAGGTCGGGGGGGTCGTCATCGGCGACGTCCCGTCGTACCGGGCCGACCAGATGCCCTACGGTGGGACGAAGGGTTCCGGCATCGGGCGGGAGGGGGTCCGCTCGGCCATGACCGACCTCACCGAGGAGCGGGTGCTGGTCCTGACCGATCTGGACCTGTAGGCCTCACCGCCCGCCTGCCGCCCGCCGCCACCGCCTGCCGCCCACATCATCGCCGCGCGGCGAAAAGCTGCCACTATGAAGCATTATGGAGCGGGTGGCCATCGACCTGCACACCCATTCGACCGCCTCGGACGGCCTGGAGTCACCGGAGAACCTCGTCCGGCTCGCGGCCGGGCAGGGCCTGTCGGTCCTCGCGCTCACCGACCACGACACCATCGCGGGCATCGGCCGCGCGGCCGCGGCCCTGCCGGCCGGGCTGACCCTGGTGCCGGGCGCCGAGATCTCCTGCCAGGTCGAGGTAGCAGGTGCCTGGGTATCCCTGCACGTGCTGGCCTACCTGTTCAACCCGGCCGAGCCGGCGTTCGCGGCGGCCCGGGCCCAGGTGCGAGAACATCGCGCCACCCGGGCCCGTCGGATGGTCGACCGGCTCACCGCGGACGGGCATCCGGTGCGCTGGGAACGGGTCTTGGAGCTGGCGGCCGGCACGGTGGGCCGGCCCCACATCGCCGCGGTCATGGTCGAGACCGGGCTGATCCCCGAGGTGGCGGCCGCGTTCAGCAACCGGTGGATCGGCGCGGGCGGACCGTACTGGGTGGGCAAGGAGCAGCCGGACGTCTGGGAGGCGCTTCGCCTCATCCACGGCGCCGGCGGGGTGAGCGTGTTCGCGCACCCGTTCGCGAGCAGGCGCGGCGTCACGGTCGGTCCCGAGGTGATCGAGGCGATGGCGAAGGCGGGCCTGACCGGCCTCGAGGTCGATCACCCCGATCACCTACCCGTCGAGCGGCGCCGGCTACGTGGCCTCGCTGCCGAGCTCTCGCTGGTGGCGACCGGTTCCAGTGACTTCCACGGCGCCAGCAAGCCTCAGGGGCTCGGGGCCGAGACCACCTCCCGGGAGGCCTACGAGGCGTTGGTCTCCGCCGCGCGGGGGGCGGTCCCGATCACCGCGTCCGGATGACCGGCCGGGGTACCGGCCGGGGTGCGGTGCCGGCAGGCCGTGGCGCCGGCAGGCCGTGGCCGCTCAGGCGTCCGCGCCGCACCCCCGGCCGTTGCCACCCGGCCTCGGCGGGCTCAGCCGGCCCAGCAGCTCGGCGAGCAGGTCCTGCTCGGTTCGGCTGAAGTGGGAGAGCACGTGCCGGGCGACCCCCTTGAGGTGGGTGCCCGAGGCCGCCCGCAACCGGTCGAGCCCCTGCGGGGTGAGGGTGGCGAGCGTGCCGCGGGCATCCGATGGGCAGGACCGCCGGGCGACCAGTCCCTCCCGTTCCAGCCGGTCGACCAACCGGGTGAGACCGCTGCGGGAGAGCAGCACCGCCTGGGCGAGTTCGCTCATCCGCAACTCGCCGTTCGGGGCCTCGGCGAGCTGGACCAGCACGTCGTACGAGGCCAGGGGAAGCCGGTGAGCCGCCTCGAGCTCAGCCTCGAGGACCCGGGTCACGTGGGCATGGGAGTGCAGCAGCTCACGCCAGGCCCGCATCCCATGTTCGTCGACCCAGTCCTCGCCGGTCTCGGAGCTGGCGCCGAACATCTCTTCGACTGCCATCGCGTCCTCCCGCCCCCGCACGATCAGCCTACGTCGCGGCCCGCCCGCAAAACCGTCCCAAGCAGCCGCCTCCGTCACCGGGACACATACCAGGCACAGACCAGGCATATACCGT
>NZ_CDWRCL010000242.1:0-6044 GCF_977927575.1 Frankia sp. CcCS3 | reverse complement strand
CGCTTCTCTCTCCAAGGCCGACGGGCCGGTACCGACCTACCTCGACCTGATCCGCTACGACGCGACCACGATTATCAACGGGCTCACCGGGCGGACCTCGTGACCGCGGCGATCCAGGTTCAGGAGGTCGTCGTCCGTTACGGCGGGGTCCTCGCCCTCGACGGCGTGTCCCTCACCGTCGAGCCGGGGCGGGTGGCCGGGTTGATCGGGATGAACGGATCCGGCAAGTCGACGCTGTTCAAGTCGGTCATGGGTATAGTCCGCCCCGACCGGGGACGCGTGCTACTCGACGGTGCCGAGCCTGCCGTGGCGCGTAAACAGGGCCTGGTGGGTTATGTGCCACAGAGCGAGGAGGTCGATTGGGCCTTCCCTGTCTCCGTGCGCGACGTTGTGATGATGGGCCGCTACGGCCACCAGAACTTCACCCGCCGGGCGCGCCCGGCCGACCACACGGCGGTGTCCGAGGCGCTGGAGCGTGTGGAGCTGACCGAGTACGCGGACCGGCAAATCGGACAGCTCTCCGGCGGGCAGAAGAAACGCGCGTTCGTCGCCCGCGGCATCGCCCAAAATGCGCAGATCATGCTCCTGGACGAACCCTTCGCCGGGGTCGACAAGAAATCCGAAGCCACCATCGTCCGACTACTCAAGGAGCTCGCCGCGGACGGCCGTACCATCCTGGTCTCCACCCATGACCTTCACGCCCTGCCACAGCTGGCCGACGAGGCGGTGCTGCTGCTGCGCCGAGTGCTGTTCCACGGCTCCGTGACCGAGACACTCAGACCGGAGAACCTCGCCCGCGCGTTCGGACTCGACGTGCTCGAGCAGAAGTACGTCGCATGAACCCGCTCGATCTGCTCCTGGATCCGCTGCAGTACGACTTCATGGTCCGGGCTCTTGCCACCACCATGATCGCTGCTGTCGTCTGTGCCCTCCTGTCGTGCTGGCTCGTGCTCGTCGGCTGGTCGCTGATGGGTGACGCGGTCTCTCACTCCGTCCTGCCCGGGGTCGTGATCGCCTACATCCTCGGCATACCGTTCGCGATCGGTGCGCTCGTGTTCGGGTTCCTCTCTGTCGCGCTCATCGGGACGATCCGCGGAACCAGCCGGGTGAAAGAAGACGCCGCGATCGGGATCGTCTTCACCACCCTGTTTGCGCTCGGACTCGTCCTCATCTCGATCACCCCGAGCCAGACCGACCTGAACCACATCGTCTTCGGCAACATCCTCGGCGTCTCCACCGCGGACCTCATCCAGATCGGAATCCTCGCTGCTGTCGCGTTCGTCATCCTTGTGCTGAAGCGGCGTGACCTGACGCTGTACGCGTTCGACCCGACTCACGCCCACGCTATCGGCCTGTCGCCGCGGTTCCTCGGCACGCTGCTGCTCGGCCTGCTCGCCCTCACCGCCGTGGTCGCACTGCAGGTGGTCGGGGTGATTCTCGTCGTGGCGATGATGATCATCCCTGGCGCCACCGCCTTCCTGCTCACCGACCGCTTCGGACGTATACTCGTCATCGCCCCGGCGATATCGGCCGCGAGCTCGGCGATGGGGATCTATCTCAGCTACTGGCTCGACGCGTCCTCCGGCGGGCTCGTCGTCGTCGTCCAGGGCGTCGTGTTTGCACTCGTCTACCTGTTCAGCCCCCGCCACGGGCTGCTTGGCAAACGACTGCTCGCTCGGCGGCACCGGGAGTTCGTCTCAGCGAGCTGACCCGCAGCCGACCCGCGACCCAGCGATCAGGAGGAACCTCGGCTCACCACACTGGCACCACTCGGAAACCGCCTTCTTCACCCTTTCGAAGGTAGGTGGGCCGCTCGGAAGCTAGTTCATTGATCCGTCGCGGCCCGCCTCGGCCGTGGTCTCGCACCCGTGTCCCGGGCCGGCCTCCCGCAGCGGAGCCGGCCCCGAGGAGCTCACCGTGACGCACACGGCGTCCGTCGCCGACCGGCCAAGAGCCACCGCCTCATCGCGGCCTTCCACAACCACCTCCACCGAATCCGAGTACGGTGCCCCGGCTCGCACCTCCAGCACGGTACCGATGCCAATCCCACGCTCGGCGAAGAACTGCAACAGGCCCACGTCCGCGTCCGAGATCCGCTCCACACGCGCGTGCGCGCCCGGCCCGATCCGAGACAGCAGGACCGCATCCGGTACCCGCACCGTGCCGTCCGAGCCCGGGATCGGATCACCATGTGGGTCGCGGGTGGGATGGCCGAGGTATTCGTCGATCCGGTTCACCATGAAGTCCGACACCGCATGCTCCAGCGTCTCGGCCTCATCATGCACCTGATCCCACCGATACCCCAGCACCTGCACCAGGAACGACTCAATCAACCGGTGGCGGCGCACCATCGCCACCGCATGCACCCGCCCCTTCTCTGTCAGTGACACTGCCCCGTAGGGCGCGTGCTCCAGCAGACCCTGCTCAGTAAGTTTGCGCACCGCGTCCGACGCCGTCGACAGTCTCACCCCCACCTTCGCTGCCAGTGTCGAAGGCGACACCGGCACCCCGGACCACTCCTGAAGACTCCAGACCACCTTCAGATAGTTCTGACTGCTCGCCGAAAGCTCCGACACCGACATGCTCGCAGGCTACCAAGCACCGAACTACGCCAATCCGAACTCTCCGTGAGAGCACGGCCAATACGACTCGACTTTCGTGATAATGCTGCTCGTCGCGGCCGAACCCCTCATCTACTGAGCCATCAGCACCATGGTCCGGTGTATCGACCGGCGCACACCCCCCCAACGCCCGGGACCCCGACCGCTACGAAGAATCGTCTGACCAACGATCTCAAACATCTTCCCAACCCCCACCAAGATCCAGAAAACCCAACCTTCAGGTCAGGATTCCTGAGCCAAGATCTTGGCGCGGGACAGAACGGAACTTGTCAAGATCTTTGAGGTAAGATATTTTGTGAATTAGCCTAATTGTGATTTTTGTGGAACGATTTCCGATCTCTCGGGAACACCCGAGTCGGCCGGCTCAGCCTCGTCGGGCTTCCGGTTGATCCCGGCCGGCTTCGGGAGCGGCGGCGGGACCGGAGGCCGGTTCACGAACCGCTCCGGGTGCGCGACACAGGCCGCGTCCAGGACACGGCCGCGCGGCCTGGACGGCCTGGACGGCCTCGGCCCGGCCGAAATGCACGACCGCCGACGCGAGATACCCGGTGCCAGAATTCCTGTGCTCATGATTGTACGTATCCATTCAGGGATGCAGGTTCCAGCACCCCTGAATGGATACCTGCCCGCCAGAGTCACAGAGGCGGTCCGGTGGTTCTCGTAGTCGTTCCCGGCGCGAGGCGGCAGGTCGGTGTGACCCGACACCGCCGGGGCATCCCGTCAGGGTGAGCAGACACACCCGCCGGGGTCGAACCGACAGCAGCCGAACCGACAGCAGTCGGGCTGACGGCAGTCGAACCGACCGGATGAGCGGGAATCGTCCGGCCGGGGGCCGCCGAGAGGACGACCGCACGCAGCCCGACCTCGACGACACGACCGCTGACGCGGTCGGCAAGCTCAGCGAGGCGCTGGAGTGGGTTGAACGGGCCCGCGGGGCGCTCTACGAGTTCCATCAACTCTCCGGGCGGGCCGATCTGATCCTCGCGGAGGCGATTAGCGGTCTGGAGGACACCGGACACGCCAAGATGGCCGCCTATGTACGCCGGGAGCTGCACGGACGCAACGTCCTCGACGGGCGGTGGACCTTCCAGATCACCGAGGAGTACGACGACATCTACTACCGCCCCTTCGTCGCCGTGGACGAACAGGTCCGGCTGCGGCTCACCGGTGGGATGCGCCACGTCCACGAGGCTCGCATGAAGGCCCAGGAGCGGGCCCGCGCCGGTCGGGACCTGTGGGGCCCTGGCGCCTGACCTGCGGTCCACCGGTCGCCCACATCGGGGCGACCGGTGGACCGCGGCTCCAGGCCTGAAGGCAACCCGCCGGTGCGTTCAGGTACTCTGATGATCACAGATACTCAGATAACCACGGCTTCAGAGCTCATGCCGATGGAGATCGCACCTCGGGTGGGCTCAGGCGTCCCGACGCTTGGCCAAGACGAGCCCGATGGCGAACAGGCCGAGGCAGATCGCGGCAAAGTAAGCGAGGGAGCCCCAGGGGCCGAACGGCATCCCCTCGACCACGGGCGGGCCGTTGGAACGCTCCACCTGCCCGGCGACGATGAAATCGTCACCGGTGGTGAACGGCAGCCAGTGCTGGATATGGTCACCGATCCGGGGGATCGCCGGCAGCAGGCTCTCTCCGAGGAACAGGTAGACAAGCGTAATCACGATCGCGCCCGCCGATTGCCAGATGATCAGCCCCAGAGCCAGCGCGAAAATCGCCGCGAACAAGTAGACCAGACCGACACCGAAAACGTTACGGTACTCCTGCGCCGTGTCCAGAGCCAGGGGGGCATCCGGCTTGATCAGCTTGGCGACGCCCCAGGAGGCGATGGCGGTGATCTCGCCGACGATCCCCGCGAGCAGGGAGACGACGGCAGCCTTCGCGAGCAGTGCCGGCGTCCGGGTGGGCACCGCGAGGAACGTGGACCGGATCGTGCTGAAGCGGTATTCGGTGGTGACCGCCAACGTGGCCATCACCATCATCACCACGAGGCCGAAGTTGTAGGCAAACTGGGTGACGTTCGGGGTGAGGCTGGCGAGGTCGTCACCGTTGGTCGCCGCCGCGAAAATCGAGGTCAGCCCTACGGTGAGCGCGGTCGCCAGGATCATGCACCACCACGGTGAGCGGGTCGAGAACAGCTTGATCCGCTCGACGGTGAGCAGGGTCATCGTCCAGTCCCCCCTCGTGCCGCCTCGGCCGAGGCCGACGGACCGCCCCCGGCACCCACACCACCGTCGACCGGCTGGCAAGGTGTCCCGGCCAGCGGACCGGCAGCAGTTCCCGCCGGCACGGGCCCCGGCGGAGCACCTGTCGCCGACCGGCTGGCGCCCGGCCCCGGCGTCCCGGCGTGGTACTCCACCTCGCCGCCGGTCAGCTGGATGAACGCCTGCTCCAACGAGCCGCACTGCGCCGCCAGCTCGTGCAGGACCAGCCCGATCCGACCGGCCAGCTCGCCGACCTGCTCGGTGCTGCTGTTCGACACGAGGAACGCCGCCGGACCACCGTCGTCGGCGGCGGCGTCCCGAACCGCGAGGCCCTGACCGGTCAGCACGCCACGCAGCCGCTCCATCTCCGGCCCGCGGACCCGGACTGCCGACTCGGACGCCATGTCGATGAAGGCATGGGTACTGGTCTGGGCGATCAGCCGCCCGCGACCGATGACGACGAGCTCCTGGGCGGTCAGCGCCATCTCGGACAGCAGATGACTGGAAACGAAGATCGTCCGCCCCTCGTCCGCAAGTCGATGCATGAACTAGCGAATCCAGAGGATTCCCTCCGGGTCCAGCCCGTTCACGGGCTCGTCGAAGAGAAGGACCTGCGGGTCACCCAGCAGGGCCGTCGCGATCCCGAGACGCTGTGCCATCCCGAGCGAGAAGCCACCCGCCCGCTTGCCGGCGACCGGGGTGAGCCCAACGATCTCCAAGACCTCGTCGACCCGCTTCCCAGGAATTCGGTTCGCCGCGGCCATCCACCGCAGGTGCGAGCGGGCGGAGCGGTTGGGATGCACCCATTTCGCTTCCAGCAGCGATCCGACCTGGCGGAGTGGTTCCTTCAGCTCGGCATATCGCTTGCCGTCGATACGGACCTGGCCTGCGCTCGGATTATCGAGCCCCAGGATCATCCGCATTGTAGTGGACTTTCCCGCACCATTCGGCCCCAGGAAGCCGGTCACCTTGCCGGGCTGCACCGTGAAGGACAGGTCGTTGACGGCGACCGTACGTCCGTACCGCTTGGTGAGCCCTTGCGCCTCGATCATTCCGGGTCTTCGAAGTTAACCGGGGTGGGCGTGAGACCCCAGCCAGTTTGGTAACTGTGCGTAATGTTGGTTCGGCGTGGCCTGCTGTGACCTGATGTGGCATGCCTCGTGTCGTGACATGAATCGCGCACAACCCCTGGCGATTTTGGTTGTTCCTGACG
>NZ_CDWRCL010000241.1:0-6048 GCF_977927575.1 Frankia sp. CcCS3 | reverse complement strand
CCCATCGGCCCTCCGCTGCATCGTTGCGTGAAGTGGGTCACAACTTTGCAGCCGGCGAAGGGTGGTTGCACCACTCCTAAGGGTGGCTGGGAGATGGAAATCGGGTGGTTAAACGCAATACTGTTGGCCCAAGGCCACGTCGGCCTCGCCGGTAGTCCTATCTAGTAGTTTCACGAATACCATAGGTTACACCCAAGGGCTATTCTCCTGGTTGATCGGGCGCGGGATCCGGCGTGTCGAGGCCGGGCGCTCCCCACAGGGGAAACCAGCGGGACAGGTCCGGTTCGATCGGGAGCTCACCCGCCAGCACCTCCCGTACCTCCAGCTCGGCCGGATTGTCCCGGCGCTGGTCACCGGCCGGCACGAACGGGTACCAGGTGCCGCGTTTGTAAAGGTAGATCAGCCCCATCTGCCGGCTGCCGTCGGTGAACCCGACGACGGTGCACAGCAGCGCCGGGCCGAAACCGGCGTCGCGCACCGCGGCATTCGCCGCGTGCAGGTCGGTGACCAGGCCAGCGAGGTCCTGCTCGCCGGTCCGTCGCAGCAGCCAGCTGTACCCGAAGCTGTCCGTGCGCCGCTCGTACCGGCCGCCGTCCAGGCTCAGCAGCCGGTCGATCTCCTGCGCTACCCCGGTGAACGCGCCGCCGGACGCGGGTTTGACGCAGACCGCCCCGGCCCCGGTCGGCCGCCATGAGCTGGCGGCCTGCAGGGTGACGGCGGCGGCCGGGAGCGTGAACAGCCGGTCGAGGTCCGGCGGGGCGGGCCGGGTCCGGCCGAGAAGCACGTCGAGGATCCGCATGGTCCGGCCTACTGTCTACCCGGGTCACCGAACTACCCGGGCTCACCGGACTGGGCGGCCAGCCGGGCAAGCTGGGCCAGGCGGGCATCCAGCGGCGGGTGGGTCGAGAACAACGAGGACAGGCTGACGCCGTTCGCCAGCGCAGGGGCGAAGAAGAAGGCGTTGAACGGTTCGGCGGCCCGCAGGTCGCGGGTCGGGATCCGGGAGATCTCGCCGGTGACCTTGGTGAGCGCGGCGGCGAGCGCGGCCGGCTGGCCGGTGAGGATCGCCCCGGACCGGTCGGCGGCGAGCTCCCGGTACCGCGACAGCGCCCTGGTCAGCAGGAACGACAGCGCGTAGACGGCGGCGGCGGCGACCACCACGACGAACACGACGAGGGCGCCGCTGTCCTCATCATCGCCGTCGCCGTCGTCATAGCCGTCGGACCGACCGAAGCCGCCGGCCATCCCGGAGTAGAGACCGAATCGGGTGACCAGACCGGCGAGCACCCCGAGAAACGACGCGACGGTCATGACGGCCACGTCCCGGTGCGCGACGTGGGACAGCTCGTGGGACAGCACCCCCTCCAGCTCGTCGGCCTCCAGCCTGCGCAGCAGCCCGGTCGTCACGCAGACGACGGCGCGTTTCGGGGTCCGGCCGGTGGCGAACGCGTTCGGCAGGTCGGTGCCCACGACCGCCACCGCGGGCTTCGGCAGGTCGGACAGCGCGCAGAGCCGGTCCACGACGCCGTGCAGCCGCGGCTCCTGCGCCGGGCTGACGATGCGCCCACCGGTCGCGTACAGCGCGAGGCGGTCCGAGAACCAGTACTGGGCGGCGAGCAGCCCGCCGGCGATCAGGACAACCAGGACCGGTGACACCCCGACAGCGATCAGGACGGCGATGAAGGCGACGTAGACCAGCCCGAGCAGGAAGACGGTCAGCACCATCCGGGCCGACAGTCCCTGGTCCGGGGCGAACCTCCGCGGCGCACGCGTCACCATCATCATCGTCACCTCACCATCGTCACCTCGTCGGCCGGGGCTCAGCCGCCGGGAATCAGGCCTTCCTCGCCGAGCAGCCCGCGGACCTCCGCCAGCCCGGTGCCGGCGCGCGGCAGCACCAGCTCCGATGGCTCCAGCCGGTCCGCCGGCACCGCGCGGCCGCGCGTCCGGACCCGTTCGAGCAGCCTCGTCAAGGCTTCCTGGAACGCCGGCTCGTCCCCGGCCTCGACGGCCGCCAGCAGCACGTCATCCAGCTCGTTGAGGGCCTCCAGGTCGGTGGCGGGCAGGTCGAACTGGCCCTCACCCAGAATGCGCACGATCACGGCTGCTCCTCCGGTCGAGCAGCGTCGGCCGGCTGGCGGCCGCCGATCGCCCGCGCGGGCATGGCGCTTTTGATCTCGGCCAGATCCCGATCGATGTCGGCGGTCACGGACAGCCGGTCCAGCTCGGCCTGGTTGTCGTCGCGCGGGCCACCGGCCGCCGTCTCCAAGGCTCCGGAGGCGAGTAGTTCGTCGATCGCGCCGGCCCTGGCCTGCATCTGCTCGGCTCTGTCCTCGGCCCGCTGGATTGCCAGGCCGACGTCGCCCATCTCCTCGGAGACCCCCGCCAGCGCCTCGCCGATCTTCGTCTGCGCCTCCGCCGCGGTGTACGTCGCCTTCACCGTCTCCTTCCTGGTCCGGAACGCCTCGAGCTGGGCCGCCAACCGCTGCGCCGCCAGCGTCAACCGGTCCTCCTCCGCCCGCAGCGATGCATGCTGCTCCCGCAGCTCCTCCAGCTGCGCGGCCACCCCGGCCCGGCGGCCGAGGGCCTCCCTGGCCAGGTCGTCGCGGCCCGCGGCGACCGCCTGGCGGGCCTGCCCGGACAGCCGCTCGGCGGACGCCCGTAGCTGTTCGACCTGGAGCTCCAGCCGCTTCCGGCTGGTAGCGACGTCCGCTACCCCGCGGCGGACCTGCGCCAGCAGCTCGAGCTGCCGGGCGTAGGAATAGTCGAGAACCTCACGCGGATCCTCGGCGCGGTCCAACATCCTGCTGGCCTTGGCCCGGAACACCAACGCCAGCCGTCTGCTCAGGCTCATCGACGCCTTCCCTCCCCCGATCCCGTCGGTCCCTCTCCGATCCCGCCGGTCAGCCGCCGGTCAGCCGCCGGCCTGTGCTGGGGGAATGCCCCCGGCGCCGCCGTCCACACGACCGGCGATGGTCTGATCCGTCCCGGGCCTGTTCGCCGCCCGGCTACGGCACCGCTGGCCGGCTACGGCAAGTTACTCGCGCGCTCCTACGGTCTCGGGGCCTACCGACCGGTGCACCAATTCGTCGTGGACGCCTGTGCCGCGCAGCATCCTGGCGGCACAACTCGCCGCGAAGTCCAGGCAGTCGCGCTGTGCCTGATGCCGCGCTGTGCCTGTTCGTCGAGGACGGTGTTGACCCGCAGGCCGGTCCCATGCTGCGCAAACGGATGATGGCGTACCGTCCGGACTTCCGCTGGCTCGAACCCCCGCCGCGGCATGGTCTGGTCACCGCCTGCCGGAAGTGCCGCCGTGCCCCCAGCGCCTCCCGCGTCCGGGGTACCCGGGGTACGGCCGGTCTACCGGCAGTCGGGAGGGTGACGTCGGCTTGCCCCGAGCACGGGGCGGTCCGGCGGCCGGCCGAGGGCCCGGGGTCTGATCCGTCGGGGTCGGAGGAGCGACGCCAGGGCCCGGTCTAATCCGGGGCCTCCAGCATCGGCAGATGGCCGCCCGGGATCTCGACGGGCTCGACGCCGAGCGACGTCCTCGCCCCGGCCCGCTCGGACTCGATGTCGAACAGCTCGTCACCGGTGGCACAGACGATCATGGTGGGGATGGCGGCGCGGGTACAGCACCGCGATCGCCGTCCGTGGATCCCAGGCGCTGGTGCCGTCGGGGCGCGTCGGCGGCCCCCATCGAATGCCCGACGACCACGATCGATCCGGCGGTCCCGGGAATCCCGGCGGTCCCGGGAGCCCCTGGTCCGGCGGCCACGATGGCCGCATCGAGGGCGGCGAGCGCCGGGCGGATGCGTTCCTCGTACGTCGTGGCCGGGTTGTGCAACGGCAGGTCCGGTGCCACCACCCGATGTCCCCGCGCCCGCAGTTCCGCTCCGAGGGGCTCCCAGCACGTGGCGTCGTGCCAGGCTCCGTGCAGCAGGCAGAACAGAGCCACGACCCGAGGCTATCCAGCCGGTGGCTCGCGCGCGGGTCCCACGGTCCGCCTCGCAACCCACGGTCGCCGCCTTTCTCGAGGCGGGCCGCAGGCTTCCGGCAAACTACCGGACGCGATGAGTCTGACCACGATCATTCCCCTTCTCACGACGGACCGGCTCGTCCTGCGGCCCATCCACAACGACGACGTCGCCGGCTACACCGAGATCTGGTCCGATCCCGAGTTCACCCGCTACTTCCACCGGCCGACCGACCCGGACGGCGTCTGGCATGCCCTGGCCGGCTGCATGGGCTGCTGGATGCTGACCGGCGTGGGTCCGTGGTCGGTCGTCGAGAAGGCGAGCGGGCAGCTCGTCGGCCAGGCGGGGCTGTGGACCGAACCCGGGTGGCCGGGCGTCGAGGCCGTCTGGTTCCTGCGCCGGGACCGCTGGGGGCGCGGCTATGCCACCGAGGCCGCCACCGCGGCACTGACCTGGGTGTTCGCCCAGCGCCCCGACCTCACCGAGGTCGTCTCTCGGCCATCGTCCCGGCCAACACCGCGTCCGTCCGGGTCGCCGAACGCCTCGGCATGACGTACGTCCGCAGCGAGTTCCTCCACGACGAGGCCCATGCCGTCTACGCGGTCAGCCGGGCCGGCTGGATCACCCCGACCACTCGACGGCAGGCTTACGGATAATCCGCGACGGACCCAGTCGTTATGCTGCGGGCATGACCGCCATGGCGCCCTCCCGCGCCGGACCAGACCTGTCGTTCCTGCTGGACCGCGCCGGCCATGCCCTGCGGACCCGGATGGCGGCCGCGCTCGCCGAGATCGGTCTCACCGCACGCATGCACTGCGTGCTGGTGCATGCCCTGGAGGAGGAGCGCACCCAGATCCAGCTCGCCGAGATCGGCGACATGGACAAGACGACGATGGTGGTCACCGTCGACGCCCTGGAGAAGGCCGGCCTCGCCGAACGTCGGCCCTCCGCCAGGGACCGGCGGGCTCGGATCATCGCGGTCACCGAGGAGGGCGCGCGGATCGCCGCGCGGAGCCAGGAGATCGTCGATCGGGTCCACGAGGAGGCGTTGGCGGCGCTTCCCACCGAGGAGCGGGAGGTCTTCCTGCGGGCGATGAACCGCCTGGTCGAGGGGCATCTGGCCGGACCGGCGGAGAGCCCTCAGCCGGTCCGGCGGGCCCGCCAGCGGGCTCAGTAGCCACGAGGTAGCCACGAGGAGGATCGTCTACCACAGGCTCGTCTATTGCGGTCCCATCTACTACGGTCCCTTCTGTTGCCTCACCCGACAGGAGAGTCCGTGTCCGCTGCCCCCACGCCCGCCACGCCTTCCACCCCCGCCGTACCCTCCACCCGCGCCACGCCCGCCAGGCGTTCCGCGCCACGGTCGCGCTGGCTCGCCCTCGGCGTGCTCGCCACCAGCATGCTGACGATCATTCTGGACGGCAGCGTCGTGACCGTGGCGATGCCGGCCATCCAGAGCGACCTGGGCTTCTCACCCGTGGGCCTTAGCTGGGGCGTCAACGCCTACGCAAGTAGTACGTTATAGCATCATCGTATGGAATTTCCTTCGTTGCTCCCCTTGCCCGAATGGCCCGATGCCGAGCCGGCCCTGTGGTACGGCCGGATGTCCGATGTCGACAATGACGCACGTATCCCGGACCAGTTCGCCCGAGGTCAGCGTTACGCGCGGCTGACGGGTGAGTACTGGATAGCCCGGGCGTGGGCCGATGACGGGATTTCCGCCTGGCGTGAGGATGTGGTCCGGCCGGAGTTCGAAGGCTTCCTTACGACGCTACGGAGTCGAAATGAAATAACTTGTGCGTTTCGAACCCTCCACAGGCCTGTGACCTGCGATGATGCTCTCGATCGCGTATTTGTTACTTCATTACGTCCCCTACGAACGGGAAAGCACCGGGTCGTGGTGGCGTGGGAGGAGAGCCGGATTACCCGTGACCCGGTGGTCGGCGCGGAGTTCGGCAAGATCATGCAGCGGGTCAGTGGCCGACTAATCGTCACTGATGGTGAGAAGGTCACGACCTAGGGGACGTAATGAAGTAACAAATACGTGATCGAGAGCATCATCGCAGGTCACAGG
>NZ_CDWRCL010000240.1:0-6052 GCF_977927575.1 Frankia sp. CcCS3 | reverse complement strand
ATCAGCTAGCCAGCCAGCCAGCCGGCGTGGCGTAGGTGGTCGATGATCCGGTCCACGGCGTCCTCGGCGGAGAGCTCCGCGGTGTTCACCGTGGCGTCGGCGTCGGTCGGCGTCTCGTACGGATCGGACACGCCGGTGAAGGCGGGCAGGACGCCTGCGCGCGCCTTGGCATAGAGCCCCTTACGGTCCCGCGCCTCGCACACCTCCAGCGGTGTGGACACGTGTACCAGCACGAATCCGCCGCCTGCGGCCCGGACCATCCCCCGGACCTGGGCGCGCACGTCGGCGTACGGCGCGATCGGCGCGCACACCGCGGCGCCTCCGGCTCCCGCGACCTGGGCCGCGACGAAGCCGATCCGTCGGACGTTGATGTCGCGGTCGGCGCGGGAGAATCCCAGTCCCTGGGACAGCTGGGCCCGCACGACGTCCCCGTCGAGCAAAGTGAGCCGGCGTCCGCCGTATTCCAGTAGTCGGCAGACGAGCAGGCCGGCCAGCGTCGACTTCCCGGAGCCGGACAGCCCGGTGAGAAACACGGCCAGGCCCCGCTTCGAACGTGGTGGGATGGCGCGGGAGAGCTCCGCGGCCACCGTCGGCGGGGTCAGTTCGGCCGGTATCGGGTTGCCGGCGTCGAGCAGCGAGGCCAGTTCCATCCGCCCGGGTGCGCCGATCGCCGGCCCGATGAGGCTGCCGGTCAGGCCGTAGAAGCTGGCCAGATGCGCCCGCTGGGCGGCGAGTTTCGCCAGTTCGTCGGCGGAGCTCGCCGCCGTCTCCACGCCTGTCCAGGCCGCGCCCGCCGCCGCCCACGCAATGTCCGCCAGGTCCGTGGGTGCCGGGGGGGCGGGCGTCACGGCCGTGGCCGGGCCCGGTACCCCCGCCGCCGCGCCGCTCGGTTTCGCGGATGTTTTCAGGACCGTCGCGCTCATGCCCGGTTCGCGGGGGGTGGCCAGCGCCTCCGACGGGATGACCGGAACGAGGACCAGCAGGCTGCGGTGCTCCGGCGTTCCCGCCTCGCCGGCTTTCGGCCGCCGGTAGGGGTCCGGCGGCGGTTCCGACCGCCGGCCGGCAATACCCGGCGGGCTGATCGCGTCGGCGGCGAGCGCCTCCGAGGAGAGCGTCGCCTCGGCGGCCCGCAACGGGGCGTCGACCGCCTTGAGGGCGGCGAGCAGGCAACGGACCCGCAGGTGATGCCCAGCGTCCGCGGGATCGGCGCCACCCACCGGGGCGAGGACGACGCACCGTTTGCCCTGCCGGGTCAGCGCCCGGATCCGGCCCACGTCCGCCGTGTGGAGCAGGCCGTCCGCCCACACCGCCCAGCACGCGCCGGAACCCGCCTCGAGGCTGATCCAGCCTCGGGCGAGCAGCTCGGCCCGGACCTGGGCCGGGGTGAGCCGCAGGCCGGGATGATCGGGGTGGTGGGGCAGCCGGATGCCCTCGACCGTGCCGACCAGCCGGACCCGGGGCCCGTCCGGACCCCCCGGCTGGTCCGGCAGGGGAATGGTCGTTCGGAGGTGCAGCGCCGCGATCATCACTCCCTCGGTGTCCCGCAGGGCCGCCGTGGAGCTCGGTGTCAGTGCGCCGGCCTCGGCCGCGCCGACGATGAGGGTCGGCACCGGCACGCCATTGATCTCGGGGTCCTCGGGATAACCAGGTTCCGACCCGAAAGCACCGAGCAGCAGCAGTTCCAGCTCGGCGAGCTGGGCCGGGCGCAGGGTCAGCGACGGCCAGGCGACCGACGCGGCCGTCAGCTCCGCGACCCGGGCCGGCGTCGCCAGGACGGGGGTTGGTCCGGACCCGCCGGTCACACCGGACCCGCCGGACCCGCCGGTCACACTGGCGGCACCGTTGGCACCGGACTTGGGGTGGTGATCAGGACCGGGGGCGGGATGGGAGGTGGTACTCACACTTGCGACGGTAGCTGGTGACAGACTCCGTCCCAATGAACACCGATGACACCCGCCCGCCGTCCACCGTGCCGGTCGACATCGCGACCGACGAACTCGACGACGACGTCCTGGCCCGACGGCTGGCCACGGACGCCGGCAAACTGCTGTTGCGGATCAGGGAGGAGGTCGGGTTCGCCGAACCCGCGACCCTGCGTGACGCCGGGGACGCGCGTTCGCATCAGCTCCTGGCCCGGGCGTTGGCGCGGCACCGCCCGCAGGACGCTGTGCTGTCCGAGGAGGGCGTCGACGACGTCGCGCGGCTGTCCGCGGAGCGGGTCTGGATCGTCGACCCCCTGGACGGCACCCGCGAGTTCGCCGAACCCGGCAGGTCGGACTGGGCGGTGCATGTCGCGCTCTGGCAGGCCGGCGAGCTCGTCTCGGGCGCGGTGGCGCTGCCGGCGCTCGGGTTGACGCTGTCCAGCGCGGGCGGGCTGCCGCCGCGGCCGGCCGAGGCGCGTCCGCCACGGATCGTGGTCAGCCGGACCCGGGCCCCACAGCTGGTCACGGAGGTCGCGGAGGCACTAGGCGCCACCATCGTCCCGATGGGTTCGGCTGGTGCGAAGGCCGCCGCCGTCATCCGCGGGGAGGCCGAGATCTACCTGCACGCCGGCGGCCAGTACGAGTGGGACTCCGCCGCCCCGGTGGCGGTCGCGCGGTCGGCGGGGCTGCACACCAGCCGGCTGGACGGCTCGCCGCTGCGGTACAACCAGCCCGACCCGCTGCTGCCCGACCTGGTCATCTGTGCTGCGAGCTGGGCATCGGCGGTTCTCCGGGCGATCGGCGCCGCGGGGGGCTCCGGCGGTTGAGGCGCGTGCTCGCGGAGTGCCCTCGGAGCGGCCACGGAGTGGTTGCAGAGGGTAGCGATTGTTGATCCATGGTTGTTCTGGATGACGTCGGTCGTGGTTGTGGGTCCACCGTGAGGGGCGTAATGTCGCCGAAACCGCCGGCACGGCCGCCGTGTCCGCTACTTTGGTGGGACACATCGCCTCGACGGGGGGGGGTCGCGTGCCGGTGATGGGTTACGAGCTCACCCAGCTGCAGATGCTTGAGGCCGAGGCCATCCACATCTTCCGCGAGGTGGCCGCGGAGTTCGAGCGTCCCGCCCTGCTGTTCAGCGGCGGGAAGGACTCGATCGTCATGCTCCGGGTCGCGCAGAAGGCCTTCTGGCCCGCGAAGCTGCCCTTCCCCCTGCTGCACATCGACACCGGGCACAACTTCGACGAGGTCCTCGAGTTTCGGGACAGGCGGGCGGCGGAGCTCGCCGCCCGCCTGGTGGTCGGTTCCGTCCAGGCCGCCATCGACGCGGGCGTGCTGACCGAAGACACCCGTCCGGGGGCCTCGCGTAACCAGCTGCAGACACCGGTGCTGCTCGACGCCATCGCCGACAACAAGTTCGACGCGATGTTCGGCGGCGCGCGCCGGGACGAGGAGAAGGCGCGGGCCAAGGAACGGGTCTACTCCTTCCGGGACGAGTTCGGCCAGTGGGACCCCAAGAACCAGCGCCCCGAGCTGTGGTCGCTCTACAACGGCCGGCACCGCCCCGGTGAGCACATCCGGGTGTTCCCGCTGTCGAACTGGACCGAGCTCGACATCTGGCGGTACATCGCCCAGGAGCGGCTGGAGATCCCCTCCATCTACTACGCGCATCGCCGGGACGTGTTCGAGCGCGACGGCATGCTGCTGGCGGTCACGCCGCTGACCCGGCCCCTGGCTGGTGAGACGGCGGTGCCCCGGCAGGTGCGCTATCGCACGGTGGGCGACATCACCTGCACCGGAGCGGTCGAGTCAACCGCGGCGACCGTCGAGGAGGTCATCGCCGAGGTGGCCGCCACCCGGCTCACCGAACGCGGCGCGACCCGGGCTGACGACCGGGTCAGTGAGGCGGCGATGGAGGACCGTAAGCGGGAGGGGTACTTCTGATGGCCGAGCTGCTGCGGGTCGCGACGGCGGGGTCCGTCGACGACGGGAAGTCGACCCTGATCGGGCGGCTCCTCTACGACACGAAGTCGCTGTTCTCCGACCAGCTCGCCGCGGTCGAGCGCACCAGCCGGGAGCGCGGCGACAGCTACGTCGACCTCGCGCTGCTCACCGATGGTCTGCGGGCCGAGCGGGAGCAGGGCATCACGATCGACGTCGCGTATCGTTACTTCGCCACGCCCCGGCGGTCGTTCATCCTCGCCGACACCCCCGGGCACGTGCAGTACACCCGCAACATGGTCACCGGCGCGTCCACCGCCGACCTCGCGCTGCTGCTCGTCGACGCGCGCAAGGGGATCGTCGAGCAGACCCGCCGGCACGCCTTCCTGACGTCCCTGCTGCGCGTGCCCCATCTGGTGCTCTGCGTGAACAAGATGGACCTCGTCGACTTCGACCGGGACGTCTTCGAGAAGATCAAGGAGGAGTTCCGGCACTTCGCGGCGAAACTAGAGATCGTCGACGTCACGACGATCCCGATCTCCGCGCTGGGCGGGGACAACGTGGTCTCCCGGTCGCCAAGCACTCCCTGGTACGAGGGCAGCTCGCTGCTGCACCACCTGGAGGAGCTCCACATCGCCTCCGACCGCAACCTCATCGATGTGCGTTTCCCGGTGCAGTGGGTGGTCCGGCCGCGGAACGACGACCTGCACGACTACCGCGGGTACGCCGGTCAGGTTGCCGGCGGGGTGCTCAAGCCCGGCGACGAGGTCGTCGTCCTGCCCTCCGGGCTGACCACGCGGATCGCCGGCATCGACACGTTCGACGGCCCGGTCGACGAGGCGTTCCCGCCGATGTCGGTGACCATCCGGCTCGAGGACGATCTGGACGTCTCCCGGGGAGACACGATCGCCCGGCCGATGAACCAGCCGGCCGTCGGCCAGGACCTCAACCTGATGGTCTCCTGGATGGTCGACGCCCCGCTGCGCCGCCGGGCCCGGATCGGGATCAAGCACACCACCCGTTCGGTACGGGCGATGGTCACCGACATCTGTTACCGCGTCGACATCGACACCCTGCACCGCGACGAGACCGTCGAGACGCTGGGTCTGAACGACATCGGCCGGATCGCCCTGCGGACGACGTCCCCGCTGTGCTACGACCTGTACCGCCGCAACCGGAACACCGGCAGCGTGCTGCTCATCGACGAGTCGACCGGGACCACTCTCGGCGCCGGGATGATCATCTAGCCGGTGGTGACGGGGAGAACCGGGGAGAACCGGGGTCAGCCCGGCCGCCGTCCCCAGTCCGGTGGCAGGGAGGATCCGCGGCTGCCGGCCCGGCCGTCGAGGAACGAGATGCGGTCGTTGTTCGCGACCATCGCCGGGCTCGCGAGCCAGGCGGCATAGGCACGCCGCTGGGTCGGCGTCATCCGCGCGGACGGACGTGGATTCCCCGAGGCGTCGAGGAAGTTCTCCGCCGGCGAGGTGATGAACCCGTCGGCCCTCGGATCGCCGGTGTAGACGCGGCACGGCCCGCCGGCGGGGGTCACCGCGATCGGCCGGAGCGGGTCACGATCCCGGCGGGCCCAGAGCCGGCGGGCGCTGGTCTCGTAGGCCGCTGCCCAGCCGGGCAGGACCCGGGAGGCGTCCCGCAGGTCCGCGACGACCTGGGCGGGGCGGGTGGTCGGCAGGTCGCTGTGCCGTGCCCGGATCCAGGCCTCGATCACCTCCACGGTGACCCCGACGCCCAGATGGACGAAGGTGCCCGGTGGGTTCGTCGGATCGATGGACTTGCCCACCTCCCCGAGCACGTCGAGCAGCACCGCCTCGGTCGCATCGGCGAGGGCGCCGGCGAAGAACGCCTGCGCGCGCTCGACCCGCAGGTAGCCCAATGCCAGGGGGCTCGACGGATACCCGCCGGGGGCCGTTCTCCAGCCCTGGGTCGAGGCGGCCACCTGGTCCTCGAGACGAAGACCGTAGGTCGCGACGTCCTGGGCGAGCAAACCGGCCAGCGCCCCGCCGCGCAGGCCCTCCCGCAGCAGCGACTCCCACGCCTCGATCGGGATCAGCTCGACCAGGGCGGACTGCTCCGCCGCGGCCCCGGCCTGCGGGTCCACCGTGGGACCGGGGACCACGGCGGTGACGGCGTCGTAGAGTTCGTCCCGATAGGTCCGTAGCGCCGGGACGATGGCC
>NZ_CDWRCL010000239.1:0-6099 GCF_977927575.1 Frankia sp. CcCS3 | reverse complement strand
ACCCGGGACGGCGTGTCGGCCGCCGCGGCCAGCGCGTCTACCGTCCGCTGCGCCTCGTCGCGCAGCTCGGCGTACCGGGCGCGCAGGTCGGTGAGGATCGCGGCGTCGAGAGCGGCGACGCTGGCGGAGTCCTCGGTGCTCGCGACGTCGCTCGCGAGCGATGGCTGGCTGCCGAGCGCGCGGACGAGGTCGCGGGCGCGCCGCTGCCAGCCCGGCCCGGTGCCGCCGTCCGGCGGGGCACCCAGCCGATACGCCGCCATCGCCAAGAGCAGGTCCGGCGACAGCACGAGCGTGTCCTCCGGCGCGAGTCCGAGGTCGGAGAGCGTGACCGGACCCCAGGTCCACGCCGAGGCGGGACCCGTCGCCGCCGCGACCGCCGCGGCCACCGAGGCGTCGGCGATGAGTGCGGGCGCGACTCCGTCGCCGGCGAGCGGTGCCACGTACGGCACCGCGGCCACCACCGCGGACGTAAGCCCGTCGGCGGTCAGCGGGGTCTCGGTGAACGCGAGCGTCGGCGGCGCGCCAAGCCCTGCGGCGGCGTCCATCGCAGCGCCGGCGAGGTCCGCCCGGCCGGTCACGACCTGGTGCACGGCTTCCGCGACCAGCAGGTCCCCGTACGCGTCGAGTGCGTCCCGCAGCTCTTCCAGCAGCTCTCTCTGCGCCGGGGAGACCGGCAGCGGCGGCGCGGCGGACAGGAGGGCGCTCAGCGCGGCGAGCCCGGAGCAGACCCGGCCGGGCTCCGCCTGCCCGCCGCGCATCGGGAACTGCGAGCGCAGCGCGGCCACGTCGGCGTGGGCGCTGACGACCCGCTCCACTTGCCGGCCGAGCGCCTCGTGCAGGTGCGCTCCGACCCGGACCTCCTCGGCCATCTCCTCGGCGAGCCGGATCCGGTCGGACTCCAGCTGCATCGACCACAGGTCGCAGCCGGCGGGATCGGTGAGCCGGTCGGTGACCTGCTTGTCCCGCAGCACAACCGCGGTCAGCGCCTGCGCGTGCGACGGCGCGTGCAGCAGCCCGCCCTCGGTCGGGCCTGGCATGCCGAGCATCGGCCCGTCCACCCAGCCGTACACGCCGAGCCGGAACCGGGTATCCGGCTTCGCGGCGAGCAGGTCGAGCCGGCGCGCCGCCATCCCGGTGAGCCACGGGTCGACGCGGTGGGTCGCGGTGTCCAGGGTGGACCGCAGGGCACGCTCCACGTCGGACAGGAGGTCCGGCGGCGGCTCGCGGAGCAGCTCGTAGAGCCGGGCCAGGCCGTCGCGGTGCACCCGCAGCACGAAGCCGGCCGGGTGGTCGTCCGGGTCGCCGGGCGACCAGGCCTGGCCGAGCGAGCGCAGCAGCGTCGGGTTGACGGTCGAACCGATCTCCGGCTCCAACAGCGGGTCGCCCGAGCCGGCGTTCACGCGGGCCACCGCGGCGACCGCCAGCATCACCGAGTGCAGCAGCAGCCGGACGAGCAGGCTGTCGGGCAGCAGCTCGTGCCACGCCTCGACGGCCCGGTCCCACGGGCCGGGCCGCTCGTCGAGCAGCGTCTCGACCAGCCGCGCGAGGCCTTCCTCGACGCTCATCGCCGGCACCGGGTCGCCGTTCTCGTCGACCCGGCCGGGCTCGTAGAACCACGACGGCCACCGGGTCGGCGCGACCAGCGGCAGCGTGAGCCGGTCGGCCTCGGCCGCAGCGAGGTACGCCCGCGCCGGCTCCTGCCCGAGCAGGTTCACAACAGCGGGCTCCAGGGCGGCCCGCACCTCCTCGGCGAACCGGTCGGCCTCGACGCCAGTGGTCGCGTTCCACAGCGCGGCCCAGAGCGTGGCCGGGAGGAACAGCCGGTGCATGTATCCGGCGGAGACCGCGTCCCGGCCCAACAGCTCGAGCAGCCCGGCGGTGTCCGCGCCGACCGCGGTGCCGTTCCCGCGCGCGCCGGCGGCGAGCGCGTCCCGCAGGACGAGCAGTGGTGCAAGCATCCGCTCCTCGCACGCCGCGGACTCGCCCTCCTCCGCCGAGATCCGCCAGCCGGTCATCACCGAGGCGGGCAGCAGCCCGTACGGCTGCTCGGCGATTCGTACAGGCGGCAGCGGCCCCTCCGGCCGCAGGTGGTCCGCGGCCCAGGCGCCGAGCCGGTCGGCATCCTCGCGCAGCCCCCACACGTCGCGCAGCTGGTGCCCCCACAGCGCCGGCCACAGGGCACGGACGAGCAGCTGGTCGAGGGTCCTCGCCGAGCCGGGCACGGCCGGGAGCGAGTCGGGCGCACCAGTCAGCGGCCGTGCGAGCGGGTTGATCTGGATGCCCTCGACCCGGAACGCCGCGGTGTCCCGCCACTCCCCCGGGTCGGTGCCGAGGCTCGCGGCCTGCTCGCCCTCCACGGCGTTGGTCGGCGCGCCGAGCGGCAGCAGCGCCAGTTCGCCGGCGTCGGCCTGCGCCCGCAGGTGCCCGGCCGGCTCCTCGTCGCCGACCCCGACCACGTAGAGCACGCCGATGTCGTCCGGCCCGCGCCCGTCCGGCAGCGCGATCTCAAGGCCGAGGCCGACGTCCTGGGCGGCCTGCCAGGACACCCACCAGCGGTCGGCCTGCTCGACGACCGTGCCGCCGGCCTCCGCGCGGGCGCCGACCACGTCGAAGACCAGCGCCGAGGTGTCCACCGTGGACGATCCGACCAGCACGGGGTCGCTGGCGCCGAACGAGCACCACACCTCCAGCGACGGCGGGAAGCCGCCGACCCGGTTCGGCGGCGCGGTGTGCTCGGCGGCGTCCGGTGCCGCGACGGTCACCCCGCCGGCGCCGACCATGGGCGGGTACGCCCCCACAAGCCACGCTGCCCGCGGCGGCGCGACCTGCCGGCAGAACCGCTCCCAGGCCGGCGGGCACAGGTCGCGCGACAGCCAGTCCGACGGCGCGAGCGCGCGCTGCGCCGGGGTGAGGGCGTCCCAGGTGTCCTGCCACATCTGGGTCAGCATCTCGATCTCGACCGGGGTGGGGACCGGGTCGTCCCGGCGTATGGACGCCTCGTCCGGCACGACCCGCAGCAACATCGTCCACTGCGGACCGTTCTGCCGGAACAGCGTCTCCAGCCGTACGGGCAGTAGCACGCACACGTCCCGGACGAGCGCGGGCCGCTCGGTGACGGGCAGCTCGAGCCGGGTCCGAACGGCGGACGCCACCAGCGTGTCGAAAACGTCGGCGCCGAACCTCGCCTGCAGACTCGGCACGATGTCCGGCCCCGGCCGCTCCTGCCGGACCACCGCCAGCGCGGAGTTCACCAGTCCGGGCATCGGCGGCGCGGTCCCGGCGAGGGTGCGCACCGCGTCGGTGCCGAGCGCGCCGAGGACGTCGCCGGTGCGCGCCTTCGGCGGTCCCCACAGCCAGGACAGCACGGCCCGCTCGGCCGCCTCGTCGGCGAGCTCGCCGGCCGGCGCGCCCGCCAGCAGTGTGCGCTCGGCATCGATCGCGACGGCGAGGGCCTGGACGGCCACCAGCTGCTGCTCCAGGTCCGCCCGCGAGTCGGGCGTGAGGTCCCCGGCTAGCTGGATCGAGCGGTCGGCGATCCGGCCCGCGGCGGTCCCTGCGGCGCTCTGCAGCAGGGCGTCCCGGCGCGATGCGTACGTCATGCCAGCCCCAGCCGCTCGAGGAAGTCGCCGTCGAACCCGACCCGGGTCGGCGTGTCGATGGTCGCGGCCGCGAACGCCGCTCCGGTCGTGGCGCCACCGCCGACCGGGTTCTCCACCGCGTCCACCGACCGGAACCGCAGCTCCGACGGGGGCTCGTCCAGCACCAGCCAGAACTGGTCCAGTGTGGACGGGTCGACGTCGAACGCGAAGAACACGACGTCCGGCGCCAGCGCGCCCTGGAAGATCGACCCGAGAAACCGCCGGTCGGCCTTGTTGGCCGCGGCGTAGGAGAAGTCCGGCGTCGCCATCAGCGCGGCGTCCGCGGTCGGCGTGGGGCGGACGAGGTAGACGAGCGTGCGCGGGTAGCGCCGGAAAAGGTCCGTCCGGAACACGATCACCAGGTCCTGCTTGCCGGTCGTCTCGCCGGGCTGCGTGACCTGGTGCCCGAGATCGCCGAGGTCCGAAGCTGGTGGCCACGATTCGACCGGGACGATGTCCGCCTCCCGCTTCCCGGTCTCGAAGTCGACGTGCCCCCAGAACATCCGCAGCGGCGTGGAGCGCCGGTCGACCGGCATGTTCCGCCAGTGCATCTCGCCGTGCAGCTGGGTGTTCAGGCCGACCAGGTAGGCGTCGATGAAGGCCGGGTTCGTCCGCATCGCGACGACCGAGTGCTTCTGCAGCGTGCCGATCCCGGGCAGCAGCCACTCCTTGGCTCGGTCGCGCAGCAGCGTCCACGTCGGCAGGTCCATACCCACCGGCAGCTCCGGCAGCTCCAGCGTCAGCAGCGGCAGGCCGTTGACCCGGGACCGGACGCGCAGGATCGCCGGGGCGTCCGGACCGCGCGGGTCGATCGCCGTGCTCACCACCCTGGCCGCGCCGCCGAGGTCCGACGGCGCGCACTCCAGCACCGTGCCGCGCGGCAGCAACGGGTCGAGGAACCGGCGCAGGTCCACCACGTTCAGCCGGTGCTCGCCAACCAGCGGCGGATCGCGGCGCGGCTCGAGCGGCAGCTCATCGAGCGCCGGCAGCCCTTGCCGGCGGGCGATCTCGTCGACGTGCGGCAGCCCGGCCGGCACGGGAGACGGCAGCGGGCAGGTGTTCGCCGCCGCGATCAGGTCGGGCCGGGACACGAAGCCGGTCGCGGTGTGCCGCGTCCAGGCGGCGCCGCGGCGGAGCATCCGGCGCGCGGCCGAGGAGAACAACGCGGCCTCGAGCAGGCTCGCCGGCCCGGTCAGCGCGCCGAGCGCGGTCTCTGTCGGCGTCCGCAGCCGGCGCATCAACGGCGCGAACAGGTCGATCCGGCGTACGGGGTCGTCGGGGATCCGCCGCTCCCACAGCGATCCCGCCGCGTGCAGGCCCAGCGCGAGCTGGGCGACGAGGTGCCCGGCGAGCGGCAGCGCGCCGAGCTGGTCGGCCGCCGCGGCAACGAGCTCATCCTGCCACTCCAGGCCCATCCACAGCCCGAGGCCGGCCGTGCCGCGGAAGCGCGGGTCGGCGCTCAGCGTGTCTGCCCACGCCGACGAGCCGGTCACCCACGGCCGCCCGTAGTCCGGCAGGCTCACCACCCCGCGCCCGAGCGGGTCGGCGAGCGTCCGCGCCGCGGCCACGAACGCCGCGAGGTCCGCCCGCGCGGCCGCCTCCTCGGCGCCGTCGGGGTCGCCACCGAGGTTTGTGATCGCGCCGCGGACCTCCAGCGCGAGGTCGACCGGCCCTCTCCGGTACGCCAGCGGCGCCCGCCCCAGCCCCGTGGACGACCGAGCGATGATCGCGAACGCGAGCGTCTCGAAGTCGCCCTCCTCGGCGGTCCAAAACCGCCACCAGTGCAGCACAGGCAGCGTGGACGGCTGCCGGCCGGCGGCGAGGTCCCACGCCGGCGCGCCCGCGTCGTCGAACGCGGGGACGACGACCGCCCGGTACTCAGTCTGCGGGTCCAGCCTGCGCGGAGAGAGGAGCCGGGACGCATGTGTAAGCCCGTCGTCCTGCACGTGCGCCCATGACGCGGACGTGGTGAGGTCGTGCTTCTCCAGCACCGACCGCCGCAGGATCGCGACTGTGCCGGAGTCCACCCGCAGCTCCTCGATCGTGCCGACGAGCACGACCAGCCACGGCGGCAGCACGTCACCGACGGCCTTGCGCGGCGTGTACCGCCACGGCAGGCCCGGGTCGGCGAAGTCGACGTGCACGAGCTTCGTGGTCTCCGCGTCCGGAGCGTCCGCCCGGGGCGCGGTCCGCGCGACGACCCCGGGCTTCAGCGCGGCGACATCCCGCGGCGCCACGAGGGCGAACGGCACCGCGCCGCCTGCGGTGTCCGGCCGCTGCCGGTCGTCCAGCCGGAGGTTGAGCGAGCCGACCAGCCGGCCGTCGTGCGGCGTGGGATCGGGCACCAGGTCGAAAAGCGGCGAGCGATGCCAGCTGGTGAACGTCAGGTCGGCCACTAGGGCCTGTTTGGGAAGTTTATCGGGGCAGCCATTCGTTGATCGCGGCGATGGTGACTGTTGCT
>NZ_CDWRCL010000238.1:0-6221 GCF_977927575.1 Frankia sp. CcCS3 | reverse complement strand
GGCGGCGGTCGCCGCTGTCCAGGCTTTGTCGGTGACGATCTCGATGCTGAGGGTGGCCTTGTAGCTGTGGCCATGGATCCGGCCTCTGGCGGTGTTGGCGGCGTAGACGGAGATCGCGCGTTTGACGACGCGGGGGCTGACCCGTAGTCGCCGGTCGGGCATCGGCCGGGCCAGGACGGCACGGCCGATCTTCCCGACCAGATCGATGACGCTGTCCTCGATGACCCCGGCGGCCTTGACGAGCTGGTCACGGGCGGTCTCGAGGTCCAGCGCCTCCAGGTTCTCGATCACCCCGTTGTGGGCGAAGATCCGGCCGTCCTGGACGAACGGGTGGGTGTTGCGGAGGTCGACCGCGCCGGTGGAGGCATGGCGGACATGCGCGACGAAGGTCGTGGACTCGACGTTGCGGGCCTCCCGCGCGAAGGCGGTGTCAGCGCGGCCCGCGATCGGCTGTTTCGCCAGGTACGGCTCGCCGTCCCCGTCGAACGTGCCCAGGCCGGCCCCGTCGGGCGGGCGGACGTCCCGCCCCCCGCGGGCTGTCCGTGGCGTCCAGCAGCCAGAACGTCGCGCTCACCCGCTTGCGCCCACTGCTCATCGCGAACATGTGGCACATGGCACCGTCCCCTCGACCCACCCCGTCACCGGGGCGACAAGGTCAACCGTCGGCCCCGCAGCTCTCAGTAACCCCGCCGGCCCGGTCGCCGTAAGGACCCGACCAGCAGCACCGGGAGCCTTCCCCATGCCATGAGGTGGCACCCATCCGCCGTGCCACGGGCCGGCCTTGCCGCCCGGCCCGCCGGGTCAGAAGGTCCACAGCTTGACGGTGGCGTCGGCGCCGGCCGACGCGAGCTTCTCGCTGCCGTCCGCCAGCCGCAGGGATGCCAGCGCACGAACTCCGTCAGTGTGGTCGACGAGCGCGGCACCCACCTGGGTATGCGACACCGGGTCCCAGAGCCGGATGGACCGGTCGTCCCCTCCAGGCGCCACCAGCGGCTCCCCACCGCCGGCGAGCGCCGCCACCGCCCGCACACCGGCGGTGTGACCCCGCAACTCTCCGACCGCGGTGGCCGCCACCGGGTCCCACAGCCGCACAGCCGCGTCGTCCCCGCCGGAGACCAGCAGCGGCCGACCGGCGACCACCAGCGCGGCCAGGGCGCGTACCGCACCGTTGTGCCCGGTCAGCGGCCGCCCGAGCGCCGCGCCGGTCAGGAGATTCCACAACCGGACGGTGCCGTCGTCGCCGCCTGAAGCGATCATCGGGACGCCGGCGACGAGCGTGACGACCGCGAGCACAGCACCCTCGTGGCCGCGCAGGGGCTGGCCGACCGGCTGCCCGGTCGCCGCGTCCCACCGCCGCACCGTCGCGTCGACACCGGCCGAGACCACCAGCGGCTGACCGGGCTGCCCGCCGGCCGTCACCGCCCGCACGGCCCCCGAATGGCCCGTCAGCGGCGCCCCGACCGCCACCCCGGTCACCGGGTCCCACCGGCGCACCGTCCGGTCCCCACTCCCCGAGACCACCAGCGGACCGGTCGTCGCGCTGCCGGGTGGGGCCGCGACCGACAACACCGCCCCGGTGTGACCCAGCAGCGGCTGGCCCACCGGCTCGCCGTCAGCCCTCCACAGCCGCACTGAACGGTCCTGGCCGGCCGAGGCCAGCAGTGCATTCCCGCCGGCGAGCCCGCCCACCGCGGCGAGCGCCAGCACCGGACCCGCGTGGCCGGTCACGGTCTGCGCGACCGGCGCCGACCGTTCCGGCGTCCACAACCGCACCGTGCTGTCGACGGAGCCAGACGCCAGCATCGAGCGCCCGTCCGGCATCGGGACCGCGGCCAGCGCGGTGACACCGGACTCGTGGCCGGCGAGTGGGGGGCCGACCTGCTGGCCACTGGCAAGATCCCACAGCACGATGTCCCCCCCGTCGATGCCGGCCGCGAGCAGCGTCCGCCCGTCCCGCAGCGGCAGCGCGGCCAGCTCACGAACGCCGCCAGGCAGGACGCGCGGCAGCCCGACGGGATCGAGGGTTCGCACGTCCCGTAACACCACGAGACGGCCGAAGCTGTGGGCCAGCAGCGGCTGGCCGTCGGCACCCGGCACCACCACCGCCGCCCCCAGCTCCGCCCCGGCGTCACGCGCAACCTCGGTCATGTGGGCGTGCTCGTCGGTCAGCCAGTCCATGCTCCACAGTCGCAGGGCGCCGAAGGCACTGGCCATGACCAGGTGAGCCCTGCCGTCCAGGTGAACGACGCTCAGGCACCTCAGCAAGTCGAACTGGTCCAAGGGGTGCCACGGCAGCCGGGCGACGACGGACAGGGCGGGCAGGTCCAGCAGGACGACCGATCCCTCGTCCTCGCCGAAGATCAGCAGCCGCCGGCCGTCAGCAAGGTTGAGCTGCGTCATACACCGCCCCTGACCGGGCACGGTCGGCCCCACCTGCTGGCCGGTGTCAGCGGCCCACAGGCGGATGTGCGACTCGGTGTGGCTCTCGTGCGGGCCGTCCTCGACGTTCACAGCGGTCCCGGTGGCCACCATCCGGCGCCCGTCGGGCAGGACGAGCGGCGTGACGGTGCCGACGAAGTCGTCCGGCTCCAGACTGATCGGTTGCCCCGCCGACTGCCCCTGCGGGGTCAACCTCACCAACTCGGTACCTGGTGCGGCAACGCTCGCGAAGACCAGCACCCGGCCGTCGGCCATCGGCACGGACCCGACGCCGAACACGTGGAAAATCTGTGGCAGGATCCGGACTGTGGCGCCGGCCTCCCACCCGTCGAACGCCGTTGCCATCGCCCACCCGTAGTTGTCGTCGAACGCATCCACCAGAGCGCAGGTAACCCAAGATCACATTACTCGGGCGGCGCGGCGCCTGAGCCTGTCGAGTGGGACCTGCCCTCGTCGGCTGCCGGACACCTTCGGCTGTTGCGACTCGGACCCGGGCCGTCATTTGGGCCTGATCGCCATGGCCGGCTCGGTATCGTGCGAACCGGCAGGTTGGATCACGAGAGCGTGGAGGCACAGGTGGTTTTCGACTACACGACCGAGTTCCCGCGCGAGGACCCCAACGTGGTGCCGAGGTTCACGCGCAGCTTCCACCACCAGGACTGGTTTGACGGCGTCAGCACGGTGCAGGCCGAGCGGAACGGAGCCGAGGAGGGGTTCAACCTCCGCTTCCACCGGATCGAGAGCGACCTGGACGGGCTGAGCGCCGACGGCCGCGTGTCGCTGACCGAGCTGGCCCGGGTCCGGGCGGACCTGCACGACCTGCTCGGCAAGATCCGTACCGAGCTGCGCCGGCTCGACACCCCGTTCAGCGAGGCCTGGACCACGCCGCCGCTGGCCGGCACCTGGCGGCGCGCCACCACCACCACCGACGACCTGCAATTCAACCCGCCCGGCTACCTGAAGGACCGGTCCGGCGTGGTCCACCTGCGCGGGGCGCTGACCGGTGGTGCGGAGGCCACCGTCGCCGCGTCACTGATCTTCACCTTGCCACCCGGCTACCGGCCGAGCACCCGGCAGATCTTCAGCGTCTTCAGCTCCGCGGGCACCACGCGCATCGACGTCCTCGACACCGGCGCCGTGGTCGCCCGCAGCACCCACGGCAGCTTCCTGTCGTTGGACGGGTCCACCTTCCGGCCGGACTGACGGGTCCACCTTCCCGCCGGGCCTGGGAGCGCCCGGTCCTCACCGCAACGTCCACGTGCCGCGGAACCGTTCGGTGGCCGCGGCACAGAGGTCCTCGCCGACGGCGGTCCGCGCCGGCGCGCCCGGCGGCCGGGCATGGGCACCCACAGCCAGCGCAACCTGGTAGGCCAACGCCTGGCAGCGCGCCGCCCCGAGTCCGGGGTCGGCAGCCCACGCCGCCACCACGGCTGCCGGCACGACCAAGCCCAGGGCGGCGAAGCCGGCCCTCAGCCCGGCCTCGATCTCCGGTGCGGACAACGGTGGCACCGCGAGGCCGGTGCCGCCGTGCCTACCGCGATCACCACCGGACCCGGACCGCCCGGAACGGCGGCCAGCACCGCCTGCCAGCCGTCCGCGGGCAGCTTGTGCACGTCGTCGAGCACCCAGGCGTGGCCGGCCCGGCCTAGCTGCCCCACCAGCCGGCCCACCGGCACACCCGGGATGCCGGCACGGCGCCGTCCCGGCAGGTTGTCCAGGTAGTCACGCACGCCCATCGGCGCCACCGCCCGGGTCACGGCGTCCCAGCCGTCCGGCGCGGCGCCCAGACCGGCCAGCGAGACCGCCACGTCCAGCAGGTGCTCAGCCGCCGTCCACCGCCGGTCGCAGGTGGTCGTCACCGCCGAGCAGCCAAGGTCGAGCAGGACCTCCTCCACCAGCGACGACTTGCCGGCGACAGGCGGCCCGTGCACCAGCACCAGCCGCGGGGAGTCCCGCAGCAGCGCGGTCAGCGCCGCGTGCAGGCCCGGCCGGGGTCCACGGGCCCGGCCCGGCCGGCCGAAGGGGTTGAAGACCTCCTCGACGTTCACCCGCGCCGGATCCGGTCACCCGCGGCGGACGCCGGTCCGGCGGAAGCGGCGGAACACCCGGGCCGTGGTCACCGGCAGCGGGTCGGCGGTCCCGTCGCCGTCCACGTCGAGGTGGCGGCGCCGGATCGCGAACGTGTTCGCCTGGATCCCGGCCGGCACGGTCCGCTCGACCACGTTCATCAGGAACTCGTACTGGTCCAGGTTCAGCGTCGCGCCGGCCGGCAGTTCCAGCCGTACCTGGTACGGGTCGGCCAGCTCGCTGCTCCGGTAGGCGAGGGTGACCAGCAGCGTGATCCCGGTGCCGGCCGGGCGCACCATCGCCGCGGAGCCGCCGGAGTCGATCGCGGCCGGCAGCCCGGTCACCGGCAGCGCGTGCCAGCTGACGCCGGAGGTCCGCCGGCCGGACAGGTTGAGGCCGCCCAGCGGCAGGCCGCGGGTGGACACCACGACCAGGACGCGGTTGGTCTCCAGCACCGCTACGCCACGGCCGCGGCCAGCCCGTGCCCGGCGAGCGCCTGCACCAGGTCGAGGGCCTCCCGTGCCCCGTCGCCGGCACGCCAGAGCGCCCCGATCGACAGGTCGATACGCAGCGTCACGACCTCGGAGTCCGGGACGGATACGGCCTGCGCGGCGAAGTCCGACTCCGGGGTGGCCACCGCGAGCCCGGCCCCGGTCAGCACCGCGACCAGGCCGGGTGCCGCGACGGCTTCCCAGGACCCGCGCTGCTCGCTGCCCCGAACCACCTGCCACGGCGGGTGCCCAGCCGCCTGCCACGCCCTCAGCGCCTCGTCCAGGGCCAGGTCAAGCGCGGAGCGGCCCACACCGTCGCCGAGACCGGCGTTCACCGCGGCGGAGGGCGACGCCTCCTCCCATGGGGTGTCCGGGCGTCGGACCGTGCCGCCCGGACCGAGGTCCGGCCACACGGTCGCCGTTGCGCGGGCGCAGTCATAGGCCAACACGGCAGGGCTCTGCGGAGAGTCAACGCCGGAGAGTGCCGCGAGGTGGGTCACGCTCCGCCGTCCCACCTGGTGGTACGCCGCGAGCACCGGCACACCGTCGGCGAACGACGACCACAGCTCCACCCGGCCGGCATCCCGGTCGACGCCCAGCACCTGGTCGCCGGGCAGCGCGGCCAGCAGGGTGAGCCCCGGCCGCCACCCCGGCCGCTTCCAGCGGACGGTGACCTCCAGCCCACGGTCGTCCGGCCGGAGACGAAGGGCGAGCAGGTGGAGGTCGCCGCTCACGCTGTCGTAGCAGAGCACGTCGTCGTGGCCGCCGCCCGGCGCCGCCACCGGAGCCAGGTGCGTCCAGCGGCCCAGGCTGGGGCCGTCCACCGCCAGCACGGACAGCGAGCCGGTCGTCCGGTGGTACAGCAGGAGCACGGGACCGCTGCTGCCCGCCAGCCGCATCGGCACCGCGTGTGTCCAGGCGAGCAACTGGTCGCGGGTGACGACTGCGTCGATGGACAGGCCATCCTCGCCCCTGGTCACCTCGACGACCAGGATCGACCGTTCGGCCGGGTAGGTCAGCACGGCCCGGCCGAGCCGACCTCCGCCCGGGCCTTCGCCACCGGACCCGCCGGAGTCCTCACGCAGCACGACGGCGTCCTCGGCGCCCGGCGGGAAGCCGTTCTGCGCAAGGACCTGGGTCCCGCCGCGGGCGTCCACGGCGGCGACCGCCAGGCCGCCGGCGTGCGCCCGGCCGAGCAGCGCCAGCGGCCGTCCCGACCCCGGC
>NZ_CDWRCL010000237.1:0-6270 GCF_977927575.1 Frankia sp. CcCS3 | reverse complement strand
CTGTAGAGCTGTTGCGATCCCTCGTAGGGGCGATGAGGACCCGAAAATCAACGCGCAGGTGGGACGGCGTGTCGTAGGCCCGGCGGAGGGGCGGGACTGCAGCGAACCTCCGGTCGAACATCACGACGGCGAAATCATGGCATAACGGTGCCATCCGATCAAGATACGGAGGCATCGCACGGCGGTTGCCCTCCCTCCGGTCGGACTACCTCGCTGCCATCTCGGTGCCATCCGGCTCGGCATGCCGGGCAGCCGGGCGCCTTCGGCCGGGGACCGATGTCGTCACCATTGTCGCCGTCACGGCGTGTCCGACGGCTCTGACAGGTAGACAAGACCGATGAGCACCCTCCGGCTGTGGGCCCCTGAGGCGAAGACGGTCAGCCTGGTCGTGGCGGGCTCCGCCGGCGACTCGACGCACGAGATGACCGCCGGGAAACGGGGGTGGTGGTGGGTCAACGTCCCGTCCGCGAAGCATGGCACGGACTACGCCTTCCTGCTCGACGGCGGCAGCGAGGAGCTGCCCGACCCCCGATCGGCCCGGCAACCGGGGCCGCTGGGGGTTCACGGCCGGTCGCGGCTGGTTGACCACTCGGCCTTCCCCTGGACCGACGGGACCTGGCGGGGCATCGCGCTGGCCGGCAGCGTGCTCTACGAGCTGCACGTCGGGACGTTCACCCCGGAGGGCACCTTCGACGCGGCCATCGGCAAGCTCGACCATCTCGTCGAACTCGGCATCGACGCCGTCGAACTGCTGCCGGTCAACGCCTTCCCGGGCCGGCACGGCTGGGGCTACGACGGCGTCGGTCTGTACGCGGTGCACGAACCCTACGGCGGCCCGGACGGGCTCAAGCGCTTCGTCGACGCCGCGCACGCTCGCGGCCTCGGCGTGATCATGGATGTCGTCTACAACCATCTCGGCCCGGACGGCAACTACCTCGGCCGCTTCGGCCCCTACTTCACCGACCGCTACAGCACTCCGTGGGGCCCCGCGGTCAACCTCGACGCCCCCGGCTCCGACGAGGTCCGCGCGTTCATCATCGACAGCGCCCTGTCCTGGCTGCGCGACTACCACTGCGACGGGCTGCGTCTCGACGCCGTCCACGCCTTTCAGGACAGCCGGGCCCTGCACCTGCTGGAGGAGATCGCCGAGGCGGTCCACCGGCTCGGCGCCCAGCTGCGCCGCCCGCTGTTCGCCGTCGCCGAGTCGGACCTCAACGACCCGAAGCTGGTCGCCGCACCCGAGGCCGGCGGGTACGGCCTGGACGGGCAGTGGTGCGACGACATCCATCACGCGCTGTGGGCAACCCTGTCCGGCGAACGGCAGGGGTACTACGGGGACTTCGGTTCGATCTCGACCCTCGCCCACGCGCTGACCAGTGGATTCGTCCACGACGGCGGCTACTCGACGTTCCGCGGGCGCTCCCACGGCCGGCCGATCCCCCCGACCACGCCCGCCTACCGGCTCGTCACCTTCCTGCAGAACCACGACCAGATCGGCAACCGGGCCGCCGGCGACCGGGCGTCTGCCACGCTCAGCGACGGCCTGCTCCGGATCGGTGCGGCCCTGCTGCTCACCTCGGCGGTCACCCCGATGCTGTTCATGGGCGAGGAGTGGGGTGCCCGCACCCCCTGGCAGTACTTCACCGACCACACCGCCCCCGGGCTGGGGGACGCGGTGCGGGAGGGCCGGCGCGCCGAGTTCGCCGCCCACGGCTGGGAGCCGCAGGACGTTCCCGATCCCCAGGACCCGGCGACCTTCCAGCAGTCGAAACTCGACTGGTCCGAACCGGGCTGGGAGGGTCACTCCGACCTGCTGGACTGGCACCGCCGGCTGATCGCGCTGCGTCGCCGGCTGCCGGCGCTGACCGACCCGGCGTGGTCCTCGGTCGCGTGCACCTTCGACGAGGAGGCCCGCTGGCTGGTGGTCCGTCGCGGCGACGTGGCGATCGTCGTGAACCTGGCCGCCGAACGACAGGCCGTCCCCCTCGACGGCGTCCCGTTCGACGCCCCGGCCGCATCCGCCCACGGGTTCACCTACATGCCGGGACGGGTGGAACTCGACGGCGAGTCGGTCGTGATCATCCGCCTGCTCCCCCCAGCCGAGCCGACCGCCGGCTGACCCGTCAGCGCACCGAGCGCACCAGCCATCCGCGCACCAGCCGTCAGCGCCGGGTGTGGTCCCTGGACAGCACGAAATAGAGCCCGCCCAGCACCGCCAGCCCCACCAACAACACCATGACGAGCAGCACGACGTAGGTTCCCATGCACCCATGGTCGCAGGCCCCGGCACGACCGCCAGCGGGTCACCCACGCCCGGAACGGCGAACAGATACTCCGGCAGGTCCGGCGTCCGGACCGCCGGCTCCGACACCCCACTCGGGTGCGGCGGCCGCACGTTCGGGCCGCGCGCCCGGCCTGGTGCGTCAGCCGGGCAGCATCCTGGCGACGCGGCCCGCGGTGCCGTTCCCCGCCGCGGCGTCCCGGGCCAGCGCGCTCAGCCGGGACATGGCCCGCTGGTACTTCTTGCGGTGCGGCCCGGCGAGCAGCTCCGCTCCGAACAGCTCCCCGAAGGGCACGCCGGAGGCCACGACCGGGACCGACCGGTCGTAGAGCCGGTCGGCGAGGACCACGACCCGCAACGCCACCGCCTGATCCTCGACCGGCGCGACCCGGTGCAGGCAGACCAGGGTGACCCCGGCCACGAGCGCGCCGTACCGGGAGGGGTGCAGTCCGGCGAGATGCTCGCACAGCGCGGCGAATCCGTCCTCGGTCGCCCCCTCCTCGGCAGCCGCCCGCGCGCCGACCTCATCGTCAGTACACGGCGGGGGCGCGGCCGGAAGACCCCGGTGCCGGTAGTCCTCCCCGTCCACCCGGAGGATGTCGAACCTGGCCGCCAGACCCTGGATCTCACGGCGGAAGTCGGCGGCGGCGAACCGACCGGCACCGAGGTCCTCCGGCTGGGTGTTGCTCGTCGCGGCCAGGTGGACACCGGCCTCGACGAGCCGGGTCAGCAGGCTGGACACCAGCACCGTGTCGCCGGGATCGTCGAGCTCGAACTCGTCGATCGCGACCAGGCGCAGGCCCGCGAGAGCCTGCGCGGTCGCGGCGAATCCCAACGCGCCGACCAGGGAGGTCAGTTCGACGAACGTGCCGTACGCCTTCGGGCCGGGCACGGCGTGCCACAGCGAGGCGAGCAGGTGGGTCTTGCCGACACCGAAGCCGCCGTCGAGGTACACCCCCGGCCGCATTCCGGACGGACCCGGCGCCCCCGCCCCCCGGGTCAGGAGCCCGAACAGGCCGCCCTTCCCGGAACGGCCCGCATGCCCGGAACGGCTGGAACGATCTGAACGGCTGGACCGCCCGGAGGAGGCGGTCAACCGGTCGGCGAAGGCGGACAGCGCCATGACCGCGGCGGCCTGGCTCGGCTCGGCCGGATCGGGCAGGTAGCCGGCGAACCGGACCGCGTCGAACCGGGGCGGCGGGACAAGCGCCGCGACCAGGTCCCCGGGTGGCACAATCGGCCGGCGATCGACGAGACGCTGCGCCACCCGCCCAGCGTACGGAGACGCCCGTACCCGTCGCCCCGGCCGGCGGTATCGCGGCCGACGTCACAACGCATGGGTTCGCCGCCGACCTGGGTTCGCCGCCGATCGGATGACCAGCACCGTCGCCCGTTACAGTCGGCCCGGTGCGGCGCATCTTCCCGGTTCCACCCCCGTTCGCCGGTTCCGCGGGGGCCGCCGGGCTCGCGAGGAAGGCCGAGGAGGCCGTCGAGGACATCGAGGACATCGATCTCGACGAGGCGTACGCCTACCCCTCGTCCGCCGCGCACACCCCCTACATCCGGGCGAACTTCGTGGCCTCGGTCGATGGGGCCGCCGAGGTGGGCGGCCGCTCGGGCCCCCTGGGCGGGGAGGCCGACCTGCGGGTCTTCCGGTTGCTGCGCTGGCTCAGCGACGTGGTGCTGGTCGGTGCCGGGACCGCCCGGACGGAGAACTACGGGCCGGTGGTCATCCCGCCCGAACGGCGGGAGCGGCGCGTCGCCGCGGGGCTCGCGGCGGTGCCCCCGATCGCGGTCGTGACCGCGACGGCGGGCTTCGACCCGGGTGCCCGGCTGTTCAGCGGGGAGATCCGACCGGTGCTACTGACCTGCGAGACCGCACCCCTCGACCGGCGTCGGCGGCTGGCGGCGGTCGCCGACATCGCGATCTGCGGCGGCAGCGCCGTTGAACCCGACCTCGCCGTCCGGGCCCTGGCGGAACGGGGAATGACCCGCATCCTCACCGAGGGCGGTCCGCTGCTGCACTCCCAGCTCGCCGCGGCGGGCCTCCTCTACGAGCTGTGCCTGACGATCACCCCGGTACTGGCCGGGCCGGGCCGGCTCGGGATCATGAAAGGCGAGCCGTGGCCGGCACCGGCCGCGCTCACCCTGACCCAGATCCTCGCCGAGGACGACGTCCTGTTCCTGCGTTACCGGCGCTGAACCGGCGTTACCGGCGCTGGCCCGGCACCGGCGTCATCCACAGTCGCGTCGCCGCGCGGGCGCGGGCGGGCGGGCCGCTGTTAGCGTCGCCACCGGTGAACCTGATCACGATCTGGGTGGTGTGCGCATGACGGTGCCCGAGGGACGTCGCGCGACGGTGGCCGTCGCCTTGGCCCAGGCCCGGCGTGCCCGGCTGGACGTGGCCGCCGCGCTGGAGCGGATCTCGGCGGTCGGCGCCGAGGCCTGGGAGGGTCGTCAGGCCGAGATCTGGCAGCGCCGGATGCGGCCGGCTCGCGGCGGAGGCGGCCATGGCCCTCGATCGGTGCGTGCAGGCCTGCGAGACAGCGTTGCAGGTCCGCGGGACAGCGTTCGTTGCGGCAGGCCCCGGCGGGCCGATGTCCCCCGTCCGATCGGCGGGCCCCGGCGGGCCGCGGAAGGTCGGCTGACGCGCATGCCCGGACCAAGCGACCGGGTGCTCGTCGACCCCGATCGGATGCGTGTGCTGGTGTCCAGCGTGACCGAGGCCGGGGAGCTGCTGCGCTCCTGGTCTCGCGCCCTCGCCGCGGCGTTGGCGGATGCCGGGCTGCCGCTCGACCCGGCGGAACGGCTCGGCGCGCTGGAGGACGAAGCCGAGGCCGAGGTCACCATGCTGCGGCGCCGGCTGCGCCTCGCCGAGGGCGTCGACGACGGGATCGGCATCACGGTCAGGCCGACGTCCGCCCCGATTCGGCAGCCGGTGCCCCGCGAGGCGCCGGGCATTCCCGGTACCTCCGAGGCGCTCCGCACCTTCGAGCAGGCCGTGGCCGCCGGACGGGCGTTGGCGCACTCGCTGCGGGGGGACGGGCCGGGCCGGCACGGATCAGGCCAGGGCGGAACGGGCAGAGGCGGAACGGGCAGAGGCGAATCAGGGCTGGGCAGAATGGGTGGAACGGGTGGAAACAACTCGGACATGGTCACCCCGCGTGACGCGCTGACCGTGCTGCGGTCCCGGATGAACGATCCGGACTTCGTCCTGGGCTTTCACGACGCGCTGGGACCCGACGGGCTCGCGCGGCTGCTCTACCGGGTGGAGGGACTGTCGCGGGGGCCGATGGTCCACCGTCCACCCGAACCGCTCGGCTTCGACCGGCGGGAGGCGGAACGGATCCTCGGCACCACCCTGGCCTCCTACAGCCACCGGCGAACTCTCGACGCCGCCTGGCTCGGCCGGTTCAACACCGCTGGGAGGACCGACACGGCCGAGACGGTCCTGCTGACCCCCCTGCTCGCCTCGGCCCGCCTCGACAGCGCGCTGCTGGACCGGCTGGGCCGGATGGCCTTCGGGCCGGGTGACCGACCGGGTAGCGGGCCGGGTAAGGGGCCGGGTGACGCCGCGGCCGCCCCGTCGGCGCCGCACGACGTCGGCCTGCTCGCCCCCGCCGCAGCCGGGCTCACGAGCCGGGGCCGACCGACCGTCACCGACTACCAGGGGGTGCTGCTGGACGCCATCGCCGCGGCCCCGGCGCTGGCCGCCCGGTTCGCGGCGGACCACATCGACACCATCCTGCGCGGCGCGGCCGTGCTCGCCCTTCCGCTGCCGGTGGATCTCGCGACGGCCCGATCCCTGGAAGATGCCTGGATCCGGCTGGTGGCCGCGGCGGGAAGCCAGGAGAGCCGCCGTGCCGATCCGCGGGCCTCGGCCTCGTTCGTCTCCCGGCTGGCCGGGGCCGTGCAAGCGACCGGTGATCGGCCGTTGCTCCTCCGGCTGCGGGCGGCCCTCGTCCCGGCGCTACGGACCTATCGGGACG
>NZ_CDWRCL010000236.1:0-6282 GCF_977927575.1 Frankia sp. CcCS3 | reverse complement strand
GGAAGCAACAGTCACCAACGCCGCGATCAACGAATGGCTGACCCGATAAACTTCCCAAACAGGCCCTAGGAACGATGAGCTACTCATGGGGCCGTTTATATGGCTACCTCGTACTGGCCCGGATTGGGGACGTCGGTAGGCGGCGAGCTGACCCGGCCGGATCGGGGCACTCTCGGTACCCCGATCGGGGCAGGCTGACGAGCCCAACGTGTCGGTTGGGCCCCGCCGGTCGGGCGTCCTCGATGCCGCGCGATTTCGAGTGCCTTCTCGGGGCACGCCGACGTCGAGGTCCCCGATGGGCGGACCGTGATGAGGAGGACATCATGCCGATCAATGACGCTGGGTTCGACGGCGGCCGAGCGGCGCAGTTCTCCCACGACGACGTCGTGGGAGAACTGCTCGAACAGCACGCCCGCATCCGCGAGCTGTTCGCGGACGTGAAGTCGGCGACGGGCGAGCACAAGCGCCGGGCGTTCGACGAGCTGCGGGCTTTGCTCGCCGCGCACGAGACCGCCGAGGAGATGATCGTGCGGCCGGTTACGAAGAAGATCGACAGTCGGGTGGCCGAGGCGCGCAACCACGAGGAGGACGAAGCCACCCGCGCGCTGCTGGCGCTGGAGAAGATGGATGTCGGTAGCGCCGAGTTCGATGCGAAGCTGGCAGACTTCGAACGGGCCGTTGTCGACCACGCCGAGCATGAGGAGAATGAGGAGTTCCCCCGGGTGCACGCAGCCCGCGACGCCAGGCAGCTGGAAAGCATGGGCCGTCGGCTCCGGACGGCGGAGAAGTTCGCTCCCACCCATCCGCACCCGTCAGCCGCCGGTTCGACCGCCAAGCAGTGGACGGTAGGCCCAATCGCCTCGATCATCGACCATGTCCGGGACGCCGTGAAGTGACGCGGCGGGGTGCCGTGACCTGACGCCGTGCGGCTTGCGGGCGTTGCGGTGCCGCCGCGGCGGACGGTCGCGCGGCGTCCGGGACCATCCGCGGTTCGGCAGCCCCGGGCGTCAGCATCGGCACGGCAACCCTTCTGGAACAGGACGCCCTCTGGAACAGGACGGATGACCGGCTCTCCGGACGGTCGGCTCAGGCGTGGGTTCCGCCGTCGGGGAGGGAGAGCGCGGCGGTCAGCGGATGGGCCGCCGCGCTGAACGCCGCCATCTGGTCGACCGACCAGGGGCTCAGCGCCCAGGGCGCGGCGGCGGCTACCCGGCGGTAGTCGTCCCACTCGACCCAGCGCCACTCGACCACCTCGGCCGGGTCCGGATCCGGGTCCCCGAGCGCCCGCGCTACGTAGACCGGGCAGACCTCGTTCTCCACGAGACCGTCGGCGGCGGTGGCGCGGTAGGCGAAGTCCGGCAGCGCGCAGTGCAGGTCGGTCAGCTCCAGGCGGAGTTCCTGGCCCACCCGGCGCTCGACGGCCCGCGCCAGGTCCTCGCCTGGGCGGGGATGCCCACAGCAGCTGTTCGTCCATACCCCTGGCCAGGTCCGCTTGTCGAGCGATCGGCGGGTGACGAGCAGCCGGCCGGCCGGGTCGAAAAGGTAGGACGAGAACGCCAGGTGCAGGGGGGTGTTGAGGCCGTGCACGGCGATCCGCGGCGCCGTCCCGCAGGGGCGGCGTTCGGCGTCGAGGAGCACGACCTCGTCGGCGGCGGGCGGGACCGGTGCGGTCTCACGCGACACCGTCTGTGGTGACGCCGCGTCACGCGGCACCGTCACGACGTCGGAGTCGGATCCTTGCGGGCTCACTGGTGGGCCTCACTTTCCGGTCGAAGGTCCAGTCGCTGGTCCGGTCGGTGTGGGGTGGGCGCGGGTGGCTGTGGGGCGGGCGCCGGCGACGCTGTCGCCCAACGCGCACGTGTCGTTTTCCTCCACCGGGATCCAGTCGCCACATACCCATCCTCCCCTTCCTCCCCATCCTGCCCGCCGGCGCCGGTCGGCCACGTCCACGTCCGGGTAACCCCGGCCGTACCCCCGCCCCGGCATGGGCGATTGCTGGTTCCGATCAAGGTAACGATGAGAGTGTGGGCGTGGCGGAAGGACGATCACCTGCAGGTTTCCGCCGCCCGCCAGTGCCCGCCAGTGCCCGCCGTGCCAGCAGAGGATCGAGGATGACGGACATGGACCTGTCAGCCACCCTGAACAGCCTTGTCAGCAAGGGGGTGAGTGGTCGGGCCCCGACCCGGGACGAGGCCCTAGCCGTCCTGCGCAGTGACGACGACGATCTCATGGATGTCATCGCCGCCGCCTACCGGCTCCGGCGGAGGTACTTTGGCAGGCGTGTCAAGCTGAACTTCCTGGTGAACCTCAAGAGCGGGCTCTGTCCGGAGGACTGTTCCTACTGCTCGCAGCGGCTCGGTTCGAACACGGGAATCCTGAAGTACACCTGGCTCAAGCCCGAGGAGGCCGCTGCGACGGCCGGTGCCGGCATCTCGGGCGGTGCCCGCCGGGTGTGCCTGGTCGCGAGCGGCCGCGGGCCGACGGACCGGGACGTCGACCGCGTGGCGGACACGGTCGGCGCGATCAAGACCGCACATCCGGGCGTGGAAGTGTGCGCGTGCCTCGGCCTGCTGTCCGACGGGCAGGCCGCACGGCTGCGGGCGGCCGGTGCGGACGCCTACAACCACAACCTGAACACAGCCGGTGAGAAGTACGCAGACGTCTGCACGACGCACACCTACAACGACCGGGTTGACACGGTGCAGGAAGCCAGGCATGCCGGCCTCTCACCCTGCTCGGGCATCATCGCCGGCATGCGGGAGAGCGACGAGGACCTCGTCAACGTCGCCTTCGCGCTGCGCGAGCTGGCCCCGGACTCCATCCCGGTCAACTTCCTCATGCCATTCGAGGGCACGCCCCTGGGCGCGGAGTGGAACCTCAACCCCCGGCAGTGCCTGCGCATTCTCGCCATGGTCCGGTTCGTCAACCCCACGGCCGAGGTGCGGCTCTCGGGCGGCCGGGAGATTCATCTCGGCTCGATGCAGCCCCTCGCCCTCTCGGTGGTGAACTCCATCTTCCTCGGTGACTACCTGACCGGTGAGGGCCAGGAGGGCCACCAGGACCTGAAGATGATCGCCGAGGCGGGATTCACGGTGGAAGGTCTCGACGCCGACACCGATACCGAGGCCGAGGCGGCTGTGGCCGCGGGCGCGGGCCCGGAGCGGGTCGCGCTGCGTCAGCGCGGTGCCGGCACCGCCCTGCCGCCCAACGCCTGATCCCGGCATCCACCGCCCGGCCGGCGGATGATCAAGTGGACGTTCGCCTGGCTGGGCTGGCCGGGCCCGGTATGCCCAGAACGAGCATGAGTGCCTGGGCCTCGGCGACCAGATCTGGTTCGAAAGAGCGGTCCCGCGTGGGGCAAGGCGCGATGCCCCCTGCCCTGCGCGCGTAAAATATTTCAGTACAGGGTATTGCTCGGTGCGCTCGGTGCGCAGAGTCCGAGGGAGGTGAGGGTATGGCCGAGAACGTCCATGATGTTGCCGCCTTCATCCTCGCGCGACTCGGGATGATGGCCACCTGGCGTTTGCAGAAGCTGGTCTACTACTCGCAGGCATGGCATCTCGCCAACCATCGCGTGAATCTCTTCGACGAAGAGGTTCAGGCCTGGTCGAACGGTCCGGTGGTATGGGCGCTCTTCGAGAAGCACCGCGGCTGCTTCTGCGTCAGCTCATGGCCAGCGGGGGATCCCCGTCGACTCGGGCCCCAGGCGACTCGGACCATCGAGTGGGTGCTGCAAAAGTACGGGCCTTTCAGTGGCGACGAACTGTCGCGGATGACGCAGGTGGAGGCGCCGTGGCGGCTGGCGCGTGCAGGGTTGCCGGAGGGGGAGTCGTCTAACGAGCCCATAGAGCCAACGATCATGGCGGACTACTACGCTCGGCTGAGGATGTCAGTCGACGAAGCCGTCTCGGCTGCGGTCGGCAACGCGCGTCTGGAGGGCCACGAGTTCTCGCCTGATACGCAGGCTCGACTCCGGCAGGTAGCGTCAGGGACGTGCACAGCCGATGAGGCTGTCGCGGAAATTCTCGCCCGTCACAGGGGGCGCGGCCTCGACCAGTGAGCGACCCGTACTGCTGGCCGGGCACCGAGTGCCTGCGGAACCGGCTCGACATACATGATCCTGATGAGCTCGCCGACATCGAACAGCAGATCTCCGGCCTTCGCTACGCTGAGCTGGGAGCATCCCTCCTCCCGGGCGCTTACGATACCGAGCATCTTCGTCGTTTCCACCGGATGCTCTTCCAGGACATCTACCGATGGGCGGGCGAGATTCGTACTGTGAACCTCGCGAAGGATGGCCACCCGTTCTGCCGGGCGCTGTTCGTTGAGGGGCAGCTCTACGATCTTTTCTCGGGCCTGGCCGAAGACCGTCATCTCGTAGGGCTTAAGCGAGAATCCTTTGTTCTCAGGTTTGCGACACTCTACGGCGACCTGAACGCCATCCATCCGTTCCGGGAAGGAAACGGCAGAGCTCAACGGGCCTTCCTACGACAGCTCGCGGCGGGTGCGGGCTGGACCGTGCTCTGGGAGAAGCTCGGTAAAGAGGCCAACGATGGCGCTTGTCATCGCTACCGCATGAGCTTCGAACCGGGCGAGCTCGTCAATATGCTCGATCCGATCATGACGCCGAGGATGTAGGCACTTGCGAGCGCCAGTCGATGCGCCCGGCGACCGAGAAGAACCGCGAATGCGATGCACAGCAGCCGTACCTGGCCCATCCGGCAGGTTCGAGCGATGCACGGTCGGGCGGGACATCCCGCACGGAACCGGCGTCGCCTCCGCATGACCCATCCCGGGTAACCCCGGAGGACCGTGCCGGGCTCAGTGGGACCGACGCCGGGTGACCGATCTATGCGACCGGGAGACGGTGGATGAAGTGCTGGGCGGTGTCGACGACGAAGGCGGTGCCGTCGCTGTGGACGGTGACACCGAGCGGTCGCCGCAGACCTGTTCGGGCGTCCGCGAAGGTGCGGACGAGTCGATCGCGGGTGACGAGGCGGACCCGTCCCCGGTCGGGGTCGGTGACCAGCAGACCGCCCGAGGGGGTGGGCGCCAGCGAGTGGGGCCGACCGACGTCCGCGATCCGGGCCGGGGCTCCGTCGTCGGGGGACGCGCCGTAGAACATCCCGGCAGCCGTGGAGATGGTCCCGTCGGCATCGACCGCCCGCAGCAGGTGATTGTCGGTGTCGGCGAGGTAGACATTCCGTCCGGGCGGGGCCGTGACGTCGTGCGGGCGCCGGAGCTGGGCGAACTGGGCGGGTCCGTGATCTCCGGACAGGCCGGGGACACCCGCCCCCGCCAGCGGTGCCGCCCGCAGATCCGGGTCGATCAGGATCACCTGGTGGCCGCCGGTGTTCGCGACGTACACCCGGCCCGCCGCGTCAGCGTAGACGCCGTGCGGGTGCGCCAGGTCGAGTGAGGTGGCGTGCCGGGCGGCGGGGCCGGCCGGCGGGCCGTGACGGCCGGAGCCGGCGACGGTGACGATCCGACCGTCCGGCGCGACCCGGCGGATCCGATTGTTGAAGCTGTCCGCGATGAACAGAGAACCGTCGGGGCCCAGAGCCAGCCCGCACGGGTTGTCCAGCTCGGCGTCGACGGCCGGCCCCCCGTCACCGTGCGGGCCGCTCTTGCCGGAGCCGGCCACATGGACCGTCCGGCCGTCGCGTTCGATCCGGAGCACCCGGTGACGTAGCCGTTGGGACACGTACACCGCACCGTCCGGCGCGGCGACCACACTGTACGGGTAGTCCACCCGCAACGGCGCGGACGTGATGTCGGCCGGGCGGAGGTCGCGCCGCGCGGTCCGGTTCAGGGACCGGCGCCGGATCACGTCGGCCGACCATCGGCGTGGTGAGGCGGTGGCTGACGGCGTGACGGCTGGCGGCGGGACGGCTGGCGGGGTGCGGGCCGACGGACTGCCGCGCGCCGCGTCGCGCACATCGTCGTCGAGCCGCAGCGGCAGCGGGCAGCGGGTGAGCCAGTCCGCACCGAGCGCCTGAGCCGTCGCGGCGGCGAGATCCAGGGCGAACGCGTGGGCCGACGGCGGGCGTGCACCGGGCTCCTTGCGCAGCGCCCGGTCCACCACCGCGGCGATCGCCGGCGGCGCGGCGTCCAGTGGTTGCGGCGCGACGCGCAGATGATGGTCCATCAGCTGCGCCATCGACAGCACCCGGACGAACGGTGGGCGGCCGCTGAGCAGTTCGTAGAGGACGATCCCGAGCGCGTACAGGTCGCACGCCGGTCCCGGCGGCCGGCCGTCGAACTGTTCCGGCGCCATGTAGA
>NZ_CDWRCL010000235.1:0-6385 GCF_977927575.1 Frankia sp. CcCS3 | reverse complement strand
AAACAGGCCCGGCAGCAATGGCAGGAGAAGATCAACGCGGTGGAACGCACCCTTGACGATCTGAGCCAGCGACGACGTCGACTTCTGAACACGCTCGAAACTACCGACGACCTCGAACCTGAGCTTCTCCAGGACATCAACCGCCGGTCAGCGCAGATCAGCAGCGAACAGGAAGTCAAACGACGCGACCTGGCTCACCTCCGCGCCCACCCGCCAGCCCAAGCGGGCAGCGACACGGACCTATTCGATCTCCTTGGAACCGTCACCCGCGCCGAGCTCACCCGCATGCCCGAGGAGTTTCTCAGGGGCCTCTTCGACGCTTACGGCCTCGAGATCATCTACGACGCACGAGTGAACCACGTCACATGCACGGTCGGCATCGACGAACACAACCTGGCCCTCGTCACCAGCGTGACCAGCGCCATGCAGAACACCCCCAACCCGGCCATCGGGTTGGGGGTGTTTGATGTGCGCTCGGAGGGACTCGAACCCCCAACCTTCTGATCCGTAGTTAGATTTGGATCTTCCGTCGACGTCTGTCAACGTCCGCCCTGCCTGCTGACCATGAGCGTTCCGTCCACCGGTGTCCGTCGACGTCCACCCGCGTCCAGCGGCTTGGCTGTCAACTTGGCTGTCAACTTGGCTGTCACGCGTGCCACGGCTTGGACCACGTGATGGGCGCTCGACGCTGAGATCCGGGAGCATACTGGGAGGCATGGCGGAAGATCTTCTGGCGCTCGTCGTGGCCGACCCGACAGTCGGTCATGGGCAGGCGTGTATCCGGGGGACCCGGGTGCCGGTGAGTGTCGTGCTCGACTGCCTTGCCGACGGTATGTCCGACGGTGAGATCATCGCGGAGTACCCGTCGCTGACCGTGTCGGGGATCCGTGCGGCCGCTGCCTACGGGGCGCGTCTGGCGCGGGAGGATCTCGTGCCGCTTCGTACCGCGCCGTGAAGGTCAAGCTGGACGAGGGTCTCCCGGTCTCCCTTGCCGAGCGACTCGCCAAGCACGGGATCGACGCCGATACCGTGCTTGCGGAGAACCTGTCGGGCCGCTCCGATCCGGAGGTGCTCGCTGCTGCGGTTGCCGAGAACCGGATCGTGTTCACCCTCGACCGCGGCTTCGGGAACATCCGTGCCTACCCGCCGGGATCGCACAGCGGGATCGTGGTCTTCCGGCTTGACGACCAGTCGGCACGCGCCGTGATCGCGGCCGTCGAGGACCTGGTCACGCATCACGACCTCGCTGGGGCCGTGACAGTGGCGCACCGCGGCCTTCTCCAGATCCGTCGCGAGGGCGATTGACCCTCTCCGCCCGGGCTGGGACATCGCCTACGCAAAGCTCAGAGCCCCGCGCCGGAGTAGTGGCTGCGGGGCTCTGACCTGTCTCAACCTGACGTGCGCTCGGAGGGACTCGAACCCCCAACCTTCTGATCCGTAGTCAGATGCTCTGTCCGTTGAGCTACGAGCGCGATGTACCGCCGTGGTGGCCGGCGGTGCCAGCTTACAGCACCCGACGGATGGCACCGATCCTCCGAGGGGGATGTAGCTGTCTGTAGTTCATCCTGTGCTTCTTGTGTGGACAGCTGTGGGGTCATCGTCGAATCGGCAGCTGCGGCGCCGGCAGGAGGAGTTGCCGGTGGGGCGCGCGGCGGACGGTCAACCGCTGACCGTCCGCCGCGTCGACGGCGGACCAGACCTCGGCGGGCAGCTCGCGCGCCCGCACCGGGAGGTGTGTGTCCGAGAGCATGACCAGACGCACCCCGCCAGTACCCGACGCGACGGCCACGGGAACGCCATCGTGCCCGATCGGGCGGGCACGTTAGCGCCCGCTGCCGAGAGGTCCTCATGGTCGAGCAGTCCTCATAGGGGACGTAATGAAGTAACAAATACGTGATCGAGAGCATTATCGCAGGTCACAGGCCTGTGGAGGGTTCGAAACGCGCAAGTTATTTCATTTCGACTCCATAGTGACATCGGGACGTCATCAGGTGCCGTCGATCATAATTTGATTTTATGCAAAGTAATTGGATTTTGTATATCGTAATTAGATTTGTCAAAACATGATTGGCTGTCGCCAGAGCGATGCCCGATCTTATCGAGTATCGTCGCGTGGAGTAATGAGGCGTAACGATCCGGGGCGCAGGGTAATTCTCCTCCTGGCGTGCGCATCGTGAAGATCGACGGCTGGAGATCATCCTGATGGATCCGGGCGGCGTGCGCCGCGCGACTCGGAGCCAGCCCTTCGCCGCCCAAGCACTGTTCCGTGCCCGGGCGGCGACGATGAGCTCGCTGTTCCTGCTGGCTCTGCTGCTTGCGAGCTGGGCGCCGCGTATACCGCAAATCAAGGAGGGGCTCGAACTCGGCGACGGGCAGCTCGGTCTGACCCTGCTCGGCGCCCCGATCGGGGCGGTTCTGACATTGTGGCTGATCGGTCTGGCGGTCACCCGGTACGGCAGCATCACCATGGTGCGAGCAGGTCTGCCCGCCTACTGCGCCACCGGTCTTCTGGTCCCGCTCATCGAGGGACCCTGGTCTCTGTTCGCTCTGCTCACCCTGTGGGGGGCGACCAGCAGTTGCCTCGACATCTCCCTGAACACCCAGGCCGTGGGGATTGAGCGATGCTACCAGCGGCCGATCATGACCTCCGCCCATGCGGCGTGGACGGCGGGTGCCCTGTCCGGGGCCGGGATCGGTTCGGCGGCGGCCGCTCTGAGTGTCCCGATCGGCGTGCAGTTCGCGGTGCTCGGCGGGTTGGGTCTCGCTGCCGCCCTACCCGCCACGGCCTGGATGCTGCCCGACGGCGCTGCACCGGAAGTCGCGCCAGGGGACGGGCGAGACGGCTGGGGCGGAGACCGCGACAGAGCGGTGCCCCCGGGTCCCGCGGGCACCGGCAGCCGTGCCCGGCAGTTCGTCGCACTGTGCGTCATCGCCTTCGGTAGTTTCCTCTGTGAAGGTGTGGCGGCGGACTGGAGCGCCGTCTACCTCACCGAGGTAGCCGGAGCGGCTGCCGGAATCGCGGGTATCGGCTTTGTGGCCTTCACCTCCTGCATGTTCGTCGTGCGCCTGTTCGGGGACCGCGCCATGGCACGGTTCGGCCCGACCCGAACGGTCCGCGGCCTCGCCGTGACCGCGATGGTGGGATTCGCGGTCATGCTTGCGCTCGGTTCCTCGGCGTTCGGCACGGTCGGGGGAATCGTCGGATTCGGAACGCTCGGCGTCGGCACCGCCTGCGTGCTGCCCGCGGTGTTCTCCGCGACGGGGCGGCTCAGGTCGTCGACGGGCAGCTCCATCGCCGTGGTCGGCACGGTCGGGTATGCCGGATGGTTGTGCGGGCCGGCTCTCATCGGTGGGCTCGCCGAGCTGGCGGGCCTGCAACTCGCCATGGTCGTCGTGCTTGTCCTGCTCGTCGCGATCATGGTTTGCGCGTCGGCGTTGCGCGGTCCCGATTCTTCTCCTGCCGCGGCTGCCGAGTTCACCGCGGACCCCGGTGCCTCGGAGATCTCCGGGGTGCCCAAGATCCCCGAGGTTGGCTAGCGTCACCAGCGACCAGCCATCAGGCCGGGTCCTCTGCCGGCTGCCCCGGGAGCGGAGACGGGCACTACCGCCGGCCGCGACGGAATCCGGGCAGCAGGGTCTGCACCAGTGCGTCCGTCTCGGCCTCGGCCCGCCCGCCGCGGCGCACCCCGCTGACACCGATAGTTCGGTACATCTCCGTTGCCACAGCCTGCAGAGTTCGGCGATCACCCCGCGCGGCGACCGTGCGCAGCAGGTCCCGCCAGAGCACTTCGGAGGTCGGCACAGCCCGTAGCCCGGTGCGGCAGGCCGCCATCGCCGTCATCGTGTCACCGAAGTCCAACGTCAGTTGGGCGAGGCGATGCGCCACGTCGACCACGCCCGCCCAGGTGCTTCGGGCGATTGGCCCGGTGGTCGCCCAGCGGTACCGCCCGGCAGGCAGATCCGTCCACAGGGGGCCGCTGACCATCCGCAGGGCCGTCGTCAGATCCGCCTCGGCGTCGCTGCCCGGCAGACCGGCCCGGTGGGTGTAGGCCACGAAGAGTTCCCAGTCGCAGCGCACATCCGGACTCAGCCACCATCGGCCATCCGGGCCGATCATGATTCGAGGCGAGCCGTTGGCATCGGTCCCCAGCCACTGGCGCGCTTCGGCCAGCGCGGCGTCGGCGATCTCCTCTGTGGTGTCGGATGGCCAGATCTCCTCGGCGAGAAGCCGACTGTCTACGCCTTCCCGGTGCAGCGCGAGGTAGACGATGACCTCGGTCAACAGGTCGATGCGCTCGGCGGGTGGCCGCCCGGGACCCTCGACGGTGGGCAGCCCGAGAATCCGGACCTGCGCCTCGGCGGGCGCGGTGGGATCGGCGGGCGGCGTGGTCTCGAGCGGCACACGCTGTGGCGCCGCCCCGGACGTCGCCACCGGGGGCCGTGAAACGCCGACATCCGGGACGGTGGTATCTCCGTCGGCGTAGCGCGCCCGAGCAGCCTGCGGCGGTGCATGGTGCGCGTCCGCCGGTCCCGCCAGCCGTTCGTTCGGAGGCGGGACCGGCGGCCGGGGCGGGATCGCGGTCCGGTACTCGGTGGTTGGCGGCGGGGGGGCAGGGGGTCCAGGTGGTGCCTCCGTCCCGGGCTGGATCGATTCGGCCGGGACGCGGCCCTGCCGGTTCGCTCGCATCCGGGGCGTCTCGAAGTAGATCGCGGATGGTACCCGTGGGATATCCGTCGGGTGGATGAGCGGTCGTCCCGGATGGGCCAGCAGACCGGTGGCCTCGGCGGCCTCGGGGGCGTCGCCGGTGTCCGCGGTGGTTGGCAGGACGGGACCGGCCGATGCGGTCCTTCGCGGAGGGCCGGAAGGCCTGGGCGTGGGTGTGGGCGGCGGGGGTTCGGTGGGGAGCCGGCGGCCGTTCGAGGGCGGTCGCGTCGGATCGTCGTCAGAGGAGGAGGAGATAGTGGGTGGGAATCCGGTGCCGGACAGGACCGCGGCGCGACCCTGCGTGTCCTGCGGTCTCGCTCCGCGTGGCTCCGGTGGCGCAGAGCCGGGGCTGGGGAGTGGGCCTGCCGGCGTGGGGACGGCCGAGAGCGGCTGGGGGGACGCAGGCCGGGTGAGGGCTGAGAGTTTCGGCGTCCAGGGCACCGCCCCGGGCACGGAGCCGCGTTGTGAGGGTGGCCTTGTCGGCTCGTCAGGCCGGGTGGTTGCCGGCCCGGTCGCGGTGGGTCCGGCGGAGATCGGTCCGGCGGGCGGCTGTGATGCGGGGGGTGGTGGGGTGCCCTCGTCGGGCAGGCCCTCGTCCGGCAGGCCGTCGTCCGGCGGGCTGCCCGAGGCCCGGTCGGGAGATCCCGCCGCATCGGCCCGCTGGAACAGCGCGGTGATCGAGGTGTACTCGGTCATGCTCAGAGCCTGCGCCCGTACCTGGACGCCGAGAACGCCGAGGGACACGCGGCGGTCCGACCCGACCGTGAAGCGCCAGCGGGCGGCCGGGGTGTCGCCGACGGCGAGGACTCCCACGGCGTCGTCCCGCCCGTTCGCCATCCTGGTCAACCGGGCGATGTCGGCGGCTGCGGGAGGGGCCGCGAGAATGAGCAGATCGGGTGCCAGCGCCCGTGGATTGCCGGTGACCCGATCGCGGCCGCCCGCGGTGACGGTCGGCGGGTCTGCCGGTGCCGGATCGGTGCCGGTGCGACCGACGTCGTCCTCCGGTCCGGCGAGTTCGTCGAGGACGGCGCTCAGGTCGTCTGCTGTCCAGACCCGTGCGGGTGCGATCGTCGTCAGGTCGGCTCCGGTGTCGGCCGGAAAACCCACCAGACAGACCCGCAGATCATCCGACCACACGTTGGTTCCCAGCTCGATCGCCACGGCGATCGCGACCTCCGCCGCGATGTCCAGGTCGCCGATCAGGCTGATGATGCCCGGAGCGCCTTCCAGGTCGACGAGAATGCGTGACCCGGCGTCGTCCCGGCCGAAGGTGACGAGGGCCGGGAACGGAGCCGGCACGCCGGCCGTCATCTGGGCGATCATCTGGGCCGGCTGGTCACCGGGCAGACCGGGCATCCGCTCGATCCGCCATGACCCGGGCGCCTCGCCCACGGTCCATGGGAGCGGTGGAGGCTCCTCCTCCGCGGGTGCCATGTGCAGGATCAGCAGGTCGTCGGTGAGGATCGCCGCGTACACCGGGGGAAGCAGACGTCCCAGATCGGTCAGGCCGGCAGACAGAACGCGCAGTGAGCGGTCGACAAATCGGGCGGCATCCGTGTCGGCGTCTAGGCTTGTCTTCCGCACGTGCGTGCGATGAGCCAGCTTCTTGATCTCTTGTTCGGATCACGTCGGGGTGACCGCGATCGGTAGTGACGGGGCTGGGACTTGTTCCTGGCTGTG
>NZ_CDWRCL010000234.1:0-6403 GCF_977927575.1 Frankia sp. CcCS3 | reverse complement strand
TTGGAGTACTAGTCCGTCCGGCCGGGGGGTCCGCGGTCGCCACGAGGAGGCCGGCACCGGCCGGTCCCGGCGCGATGTCACACCCGGGGCCGCGCTCCCGCCGAGGTCCGACCTCGGCAGGCGGCACCCGTGGGACGCAGGTGCCGTCGGGACAATCTTCTACGAAGAGTAGAAGGCAAGATGGTCGGGTGACCGTCACCTCGACAGGTGCGTTCCCATGCACCTGACCCAGTCGACCGACCTGGCGCTGCGGGCGCTCATGCTCGCAGCCACCCGGGAGGATCGCCTCACCGTCCGCGACCTCTCGAAAGCCCTCGATGTTCCGCTCACCCACATGGCGAAGATCGTGCAACGCCTCCAGCGGCTCGACCTCGTGGTCACCGTACGCGGACGCACCGGCGGGGTGCTGCTCGCCCCGGGCACGACGCAGGTCACCGTCGGGCACATCGTCCGTGCCCCCGAGGGCACGGACGAGTTCGTCTCCTGCGACGGTCCCCCGTGCCCGCTGCGATGCGCCTGCCGACTGCGCCCCCTCCTGCGACGAGCCCAGGAGAACTTCCTGGTCACGCTCGACGAGGTGACCCTCGCCGAGCTCACCGACGAACCCGCCGGCGCCGTCCTGCGCTCCCTCGCGCCACCGGTCCGCTGACACCCGGCCCCGCCCTCCACGAAACGCCCTGGAACTACCCGGGGCTGGACGAGCGGACCCCGCCGTTCTGTCGGACCTGCGGGATAGAATCGTCTGGAACGCAGGCTGGTTACGGGAGGAATCCCCCGCAACGTCTCGGCGTCAGGCCGGCGCCTCGGACCCGAGGTCCGCCAGCACCGGCCTTTCCGCGAATTCTCTCGGTTCGTTTTTCCCGCTACTGCTCCGCTTTATCGTGCTCCGCCCCGGCGAATACCCGAGGTCACCCTCGTCAGCTTCCGTAGGCGGCGATGAAGGGCGTATCAGCCTTGATCTTACCGAGCTTCGTGGCACCGCCCGGCTCGCCGAGCGGTGCGTCCCGACCTGGCAGGACGGTGCTGAAGAACAGCGCCTCGCTTTCAATGAACTCCTTGTCCTTCGCGGAAACACGGTCGTCACTGATGGCCGCGCCGACCGGGCAGGACACTGCGCAGGCGCCGCATTCCGTGCACTCGTCCGGATTGATGTACATCTTACGGTCACCCTCGTAGATGCAATCGGCCGGGCACCCCTCCAGGCAGGAGCCGTCCTTGACATCGATACACGCGGCGGTGATGACAAATGGCATGAGAACCCTCACTTTCGATCGACCATGCCGGACCACATCCGGACGGCAGTCAATCCCATGGCTGGCCTCCGACTTCTTCTCGGCTGGTTCCGACCGAGACGGATGGCCGTGCGGCGAACCCGAATGAATGGTATAGGTTCGCGGGGCGCTGGCAGGTCGTGCACCGTGAACGGCATGTAAACAAATTATCCGCGAGGCAAGCCTCATGGATATCCTCGAAATCCACTCGAAGGAAAATCTCAAGGATATTTTTATCAATAACATTATCTTGACCCGAATCACGCTTGAATACCCGCCCGCATTTTCCCGGAGGACGCCATCACGGTATCGGCCCGGCACGAGGCAGCAGGGTAGCGGGGCCGCCCCCGGGAGAAATCCGGACGCCGGCACCCGCCGGCCGTACCCACCGGGCGTACCCACTGATCACACTCCGGGAAGGCCGCTGATCATGCGGCGTCACCGGCGTTCCCCAGACCCCGCCCGGGCGGGGTTCACGATCCAGGCGGAGGTTCGAGGGCCCGGGGGCAGTCGATCGTTGCAGGTGGGACGGAATTTCCATCCGGACGATCTCGCCGTAGGCGAGGAATCTCATGAGCACGAAGAACCAGTGCGCCGGCCACACCTGCAGTCGGACGGGGGGTTGGCCGGCAAGCATGATGACCATGCTGTCGCCGTCCACACCGGACGCCCGCAGGTACGGGTAGCCGATATCGGTCCAGCCGGTCGTGAGCGCCAGCGCGAGGCGCCAGTTCGTCAGGAAAAGGTGCCCCTGGGAGACAGGGCGCCACTGGACCGCGGCGAGCGCCTCGGCGCGCCTGCGCTGGCTGCCGTTGTACAGGGCACTGCCGAGCAGGGACGCGCCGAGCAGAAGGGGACTACCGAAGGCGACGAACCACCCCTGATTATAGATGACGTTCTGGCCGATGTACTGCCAGACGCAGACGGATGCCTGGGCCAGCACGGCTTCACCCGCACCCAGCGCGATCTGCACGGGTTGTGCCCGCGGACGCCATCCGCGCGTGAGCGCCTCACCGAGTTCCGCGCCAGCCAGCCAGCTCTCCTCGTACGGGGTACGCGGTCCCGGCCGCATCGGACGATGTCGGGGCAAGGTCACCAATCCCACGTCGCGCGATCACTGTCAGCCTTGATTGTCCATCATTGCCGTTCATCATTCGCAGGGCCGGCGCGGGGCATCCGGATTGGTTCACCTCCGCGCGTAGGCCGGGCGGGACCTTCCCCGACCGGCCTACGGGTTTTCCCGCGCCGACCGGCGGCCGGAATTCCGTCAGCCTTGTACTCGGTCAGGGCATGTACTCGGCCATGACGCCCCCCCGCACGATTTCCAGCAGTCTACCTCGAGGAACGGGCAGAGATGGTTCTTGATCCGTTGAGCGTACCCATGCTGATCGCCAACACCGTGCTGTAATGCCCCCATGGCGACATTCGGTGCGATGCGACGGCACCCGGAGCGGCACAGCACGAACCGTTCGGGCTGGCTGCGCGCGGCCGTCCTCGGCGCGAACGACGGCCTGGTCTCCACCTCCAGCCTCATCGTCGGCGTCGCCGCGAGCGGCGCCTCCACCGGCGCGGTCCTGACCGCCGGGATCGCGGGTCTGACCGCGGGGGCGATGTCGATGGCGGCCGGGGAGTATGTGTCGGTGAGCTCCCAGGCCGACGTGGAACACGCGGACCGGGCCAAGGAGAGCGCGGAGCTGGCGGCCAACCCCGCGGCCGAGCTCGCCGAGCTGGTCGGCATCTACGAGCGGCGCGGCCTTCCGCACGACCTCGCCAGGCAGGTCGCCGTGGCACTGACCGAGCGGGGTGCGCTGGAGGCGCACCTGCGCGACGAACTCGGCCAGAGTGAGGCCACCCGGGCGCGCCCGGTCCAGGCCGCCGTCGCGTCGGCGGGCAGCTTCACGGCCGGCGGGCTGGTGCCGTTCCTCGGGATGTCGGCCCCGGCGGGGGCGGGCCGCCTGGCGCTCGTCGTCGTGGTGACGATGATCGGTCTCGCCGTCGCGGGCATGCTCGCCGCGCGGGCCGCCGGTATGGCGCTGCTACGTCCGGCCCTGCGCGTCGTGCTGGGCGGCGCCGCGGCCATGCTGGTCACCGCGCTGGTCGGTCTGATCACCGGCGCGGCCGGCGGCTGACCGACCGCCGGGACGTACCTGAGCCCACCACCGATCCACCGCTGGTCCGTGGGCTCATACCGTTCCTCGGTGGGCGCGGGGCGAACCACGGGTCGTCGGCACCGGCGCCGCCGGGTCTGGTAGGCGGCTACATCCGGTGTTCGACGATCACGTCGGCGGTCATCGCCAGCGCGCCGGGGCTGCGCGGGCTGCGCACCACCACGAGGGCGAACAGGGCGTCGAGCACCGACAGGTGCACGATCCGGCTGGTCATCGCCTCGATGCGATACGCCGTCTCCCGACTGCCCACCACCACCGCGTGCTGCACCAGCTCGGTCAACGGTGACCGGGCAAAGCTCGTGATCGCGGCGGTGTGCGCCCCGGCGTCCACGGCCGCCCGCATCGCCGCCAGTGTCTCCGCCGTCGAGCCGGTGTGGCTGACCGCAACACACAGATCACCCGCCGCCAGCATCCGGGCGGTGACGTGCTGCACATGCGTGTCCCCGGCGAACCGCGCATCGACCCCGACCGTGGTCAGCCGGTAGGCGGCATCCATCGCCAGCGGCGCCGACGTCCCCACCGCCACGAACAACGTCCGCGGCGCGGCGACGACCAGGTCGGCGATCGCCGCCAGCACGCCACCGTCGATCCCCCGCGCCGCCTCGGTCAGCGCACTCGCCGCCCCGCCGAGCACCTTCCCGGCGATCTCATCCGGGCCATCGGCCGCGGACACCTCGTCCACCAGCTGCCGCTCCACCGGCAGCGTCTCCCGGATCAGCGCCAGCTTGAGTTCCTGATAGCCCCGAAGCCCGAGGCTCTGGCAGAACCGCACCACCGTCGCCGGCGAGCTTCCCGACACCTGCGCCAGCTCGCTCACCGACTGGTGGATCATCGCAGCCGGGTCGGCGAGGACCTGCCGCGCCACCCGCTGCTCCGCCGACGACAGCGACGCCGACAAAGCCCGGATGCGCTCCAACACGGCGGGCGCGGCAGCGCCGCCCTCGACCCTCATAGTCACATCACTAGTCACGACACGTCACGCTAAGCGCGTAGACGCAACGGTCAGATGCCTAAAGGTAAATTTCGGATGAATATTCCATAGTATCATGTATTATGAAAGTCCATTTCGGCCCCGGGCGGTCGGTGTCGGCCAGGGTGGAGGGGTCCGGAGCTCGTCCGCGACCCTCAGCGCATGATCCCAGTATGGCCGAGGGAGTAGCGACCGGGTTGCGGCCAGACCGCGAGACCGTGCGGCTCACGGCCGACGGGGATCCGAGCCAGCAGCCGGCCGGCCTTCGGCTCCGATATTTCCCGTCCAAGGAAGACCTGGTTCTCGGTGAGACGCACGCCCTGATCCCGGTGCTCCAAGAGCATGTCCGCGTCCGCCCGGCCGACGAGCCCCCGTAGACCGCCGTGTGTAACGCGTTGTTCGCCATCGCGGCTGAGCGTGGCGTCGGCCTCGGCCTTCTGTTCAGCGGCCCACCGGTCGCCTTTGTGACCCAACCGAGCAGGTCCGCCACAACATTGCTGCGCGAGTTCGAGGACGGCCTGGCACACGTCCTTGCCGAACGACTCAGCCGGGCGGACGGCGGCGGCGATGCGCAGCACTCTCATCGCCTTCTCCGCGCTGCCCCAACCGGACCGGACGCTCACGACCGCGTTGCGCCTGCTCCAGGAGACGTTCGCGATCCTCCGGCAGTGAGTCCCCGCCCGGCAGGCGATCAACGGGTGACCGCAATCACAAGCCAACAAGGACCGGCGATCTGTCATTACTGACACATTCGACATCGAGGGCCGCCAGCTTGCCGACACCGGAACACGCGGGCCCGGATCCGCACCGTCGGCAGAGCAGCCGGAGGCGGTCGCCGAACATGCCCTGTCGTCGGACCGCTCGATCGATCAGACTGGGTAGGGCAGCAGCCCGCGGTCGGGTCGACAGGAGTCGGAAGGCCACCCGGGTTCGTCGTCATGCTGGTCCTTCCCGAACAGGCACCGTTCGGCGCGGTGCGAGCGAAGCCGGTTGGCGGGACCCGCGCGGCCGGTCCGAAGAGGCGGAGTTCTCCTCTGAGGCGGGAGGTGCGGGTGGGCGGCAGCAGCGGCAGCCACCCGGCCGAGTCCCGGGCTATGGCCGCGCCGACCGCGCCGTTTCCGCGCGCCTGCGGTGCCGCGGCCAGGACGACCCGGTCGGGGCGCACCAGCACGGCCCCGGCCCCCGCCCGGCGCAACCAGCCGGCCGAGATCCCGCCGTCGGAGATGACGGCGTCGTCACCGTCGTCCAGGCCGGCCGGATGCCCCGAACCGCTGGTGGCACCCGAACCGCTGGTGGCGGCGCGGACCTGGAAGACCGGCGCCCGCAGGCGCCGCGCCAGGACCGAGAGGCCGGGATCGAGCGGGCCGGAAGCGACGATCGCAAAGGAGTCACCGAGCAGGTCATCGAGGCGGCACCGACGCCGGTCGACGGTGACCCACGGTTGTGGAAGCAGGGTCCCGGCCAGGCCACCAAGACCGCGGTGGCGGGGTCGGACCAGCGGCCCGGCGGGTAGCCGGGGCGACGTCGTACGCGCGGCGGCATGGCTGAAGCCCGGGACCCGGCAGGCTCCAGCAAGGACCAGCCGCCGAGCGGCCGCGGCGTTGTCCTGACCACCGGTCATCGCCCAGCCGACCGTGATCGCCGTCCGGATCAGGCGGGCCACGTGGGGTTCGCGTTCGAGCTGGTAGGTGTCGAGCAGTCGGTCGTCGGCTCCTTCGGACAGCACCATCGCCAGCTTCCAGCTGAGGTTGGCGGCGTCGCGTAGCCCGGCGCCCATACCCTGGCCAATGAACGGCGGGGTCACGTGCGCCGCGTCGCCAAGCAGGAAGACCCGCCCGAGGCGCCACCGGTCAGCGACCCGGGCCCGGAACGTGTATGCCGCCTGTCGCAGCACCTCCACCCCGGACCGTGGCACGCCGCGGATCCAGGGGGCTAGGGCCTGTTTGGGAAGTTTATCGGGGCAGCCATTCGTTGATCGCGGCGATGGTGACTGT
>NZ_CDWRCL010000233.1:0-6421 GCF_977927575.1 Frankia sp. CcCS3 | reverse complement strand
GGGTACGCCCAGCCGGCTCAGACGAGGCCGGCCTGGTGGGCCAGGACGGCGAGCTGGGCTCGGTCCCGCGCCGCCAGTTTCACCATCACCCGGCTCACGTGGGTGCGGGCCGTCGCCGGACTGATCACCAGTTGGGCGGCGATCTCGTCGTTGGACAGCCCGTGGCCGACGAGGCTCATCACCTCGCGTTCCCGCACGGTTAGCCCGCGCAGGTCCGGGGCGGCGACGGCGGCTGGCCGGCGGGCGAAGGCCTCGATGACGAGCCGGGTCACCGTCGGGGAGAGCAGGGACTCGCCCGCGGCGACGACCCGGATCGCCCGCAGCAGGTCGGCGGGCTCGGTGTCCTTGAGCACGAAGCCCGAGGCGCCGCCCCGCAACGCCTCGAAGACGTATTCGTCCAGCTCAAAGGTGGTGACCATGACGACCCGGGTGGCGGCCAGGCCGGGATCCTCGACGATCGTCCGCAGCGCCGCCAGCCCGTCGAGAACCGGCATGCGGATGTCGAGCAGCACGACGTCGGGTCGGGTGGCGCGGACGAGCTCGACCGCGGCCCGGCCGTCCTCGGCCTCGCCGACGAGCTCCAGATCGTCCTCGGTCTCGATGAGTACCCGCAGCCCGAGCCGCACCAGCGGCTGGTCGTCGGCCACCGCCACCCGGATCACGAGCGCGTCACCCGGCCGGGGAGCGTCCGGCCGCCGCCGGTGTGCACCGGAAGCTCGGCCCGGACCTGCCAACCGCCGGCCTGGACCGGTCCGGCGGTGAGGCTTCCGCCGAACTCCGCGGCCCGCTCCCGCAGCCCGGTGAGCCCGTGGCCGGTCGAGGTCGGCCAGCCGTGCGGCTCGCCGGGGAGCGGCGGGGGCGCGGCCGTGCCCGGCTGGTCGGTGACGTCGACGACGAGCCGGCCGCCGATGATCCCCATGGTGACGCGCACTCGTACTCCGTTCGGCTCCCCGTGCCGGAGCACGTTGGTCAGCGACTCCTGAATGATGCGGTAGGCCGCCAGATCGAGGTCCGCCGGCAGGCCCGTGAGATCCCGGGAGTCTCCCTGCGTGACGAGCTCGACGGGCACCCCGCAGAGCCGGACCTCGCGCAGCAGGCTCGGGAGTCGGCCGAGTCCCGTCAACGGGGTTCTGGGCGGCTCGTCATGCGCCTCGCGGGCCCTGCCGGTCCCCTCCGGGGTATCCGTCGAGGACGTGGCAGCGGCAGCAGCGGTGGTGGCAGCAGCAGCGGTGGCAGTGGTGGCATTGGCAGCGGCGGCGGTGACGTCGTCCGCGGCCGGGTCCGCCCGCCGGCCGGCCCGGGTGAGCGCCAGGGTGGCCCGCAGCTCGTCCAGCGCGTCGACGCTCGTCCGGCGGATGGCCTCCAGGGCCACCTGGGCCTGCTCGGGACGCCGGTCCAGCACATGCAGCGCCACCGCGGCCTGCAGGGAGATAATGGACAGGCTGTGGCCCACGACATCGTGAACCTCGCGAGCCATCCGCAGCCGTTCCTGTTCGATCCGGCGGCGGGTCGCCTCCTCCTTGGCCTGCGCAGAGGCGATGCGGTTGAGTCTGATCAGGGCGCCCACGAACGCGGGAACGGTGCAGGATGCGGCCGTCCCGATTATCGCGATGGCGAACTTCCAGCCGCCGTCGGCGTATCCCCGCAGCAGCGCGACGACCGAGCCGAGGAAGATCAGTAGAACGCAGACCCCCACGGCTCGGCTCGTCGTCCGCTGGTCGTGGCGCAGCCCGACCGCGAGCCCGGCCACGATCACGGGAAAGAACGCGGGGCCGCGCGGGTAGCCGGCGCCGAGGTAGCCGCCGAGGAGCAGGCTCGTGGCCACGAGCATGGCCAACGGGGCCCGGCGGCGCAGGGGGATGGCGGCGGCCAGCAGGGCGAGCAGCACGTAGGCGAAGGCATCCAACGGCCGGGAGGGGGGCACCTGGTCGGCACCCGCCTCCCCGGAACCGCGGAGCAACGCCGCCGCGGTGAATGCGGTGAACAGGACGTCACCGATCACCGGGAAGATGCCGCGCCTGGCCTCCATCTCTCCGACGGTAGCGAGCCGCCGTCGTGCCGACATCCGCCACTGGACGTATCCCGCGTACGGGCCGGGACGCAGCCGGGAGGAGGAAGCGCCCGGCCGGTGGTCGATCGGTTTCGACGTGTCCTTGTGGTGTCCTTGTTACGGGCTGTGTCCTTGTTACGGTTACGCTGCGGCCTAAGGGCTCACGACGGCCGGTGGCGGGGAGGTGCCAGGCGGGTGATCCTCGCGATCGAAGGCGTCGACGGCGCGGGCAAGAACACGCTAACCGGGCGGCTGGTCGCTCGCCTCACCGCCGCCGGCCGCAGCGTCGCGACGCTCGCCTATCCCCGCTATGCGACCGAGCCTCTCGGCCCGGCGGTGCGCGGCTTGCTGGCCGGCGATCCGCGGCTCGCGCCGCTCGCGGCCTCTCCCCGGGCGAGCGCGATGATGTTCGCGCTCGACCGGGCCAACTCCCGTCCCGAACTCGACGCCCTCGTCCGCACGCATGATCTGGTGATCATCGATCGTTACGTGGCGTCGAACGCGGCGTACGGCGCGGCGCGGCTGCCGGCCACCGAGCGGGAGAGCTTTCCCGCCTGGATCGCCGAGCTGGAACTCGGCGCGCTCGCGCTGCCGGTGCCCGATCTCCAGGTCCTGCTGCGGATCCCGGTGGGGACGGCGCGGGCGGGTACGCTCGCCCGCGCCGGGGCCGACCGAGGCCGGGCGCTGGACACCTTCGAGTCCGACGACGGGCTGCAGGAGCGGTGCGCGCGGATGTACGAGGAGTTGGCGGCCCGGAGCTGGGTCTCCCCGTGGCTGGTGGTGGACCGGGAGACCGGTGTCGACACGATCTGCGAACACCTCACCACCCGGTAGGGACGCTACGGGCAGTGAGACCATCCCGGATTTTCCGGATTTCTGGGTTATGGGGACGTAATGAAGTAACAAATACGTGATCGAGAGCATCATCGCAGGTCACAGGCCTGTGGAGGGTTCGAAACGCGCAAGTTATTTCATTTCGACTCCTATGCAGGTTATGCGTTAGGCCGAGGCCAACGCCTCGGCTCGCCGGGTGGCACGTTCCGTGGTCCGCGCCAGCTTCGCTTCCTGCTGCGTCGCGAGGGCGTCGAGCCCGGTGACGAAGGCGGAGACCTCCTCGCGGGCCTTCTCAGCCTCGCCATTCAGGCCCTCCAGGTCGAAGAACCGCCAGTGACGCAGGATCGGCAGCACCACGTCGTCGTGGTGGATGCGCAGGTTGTAGATGCCGGCCCGGGCGATCTGGATCGCCTTGCGGCCGAAGTCACGGATGCCGGTGCCGGGCATCTGGAAGTTGACGAGCTCGTCGCGGATGGCCACCACGGTACGCGAGGGGTCGAGCTCCAGCGCCCCCGCGATCACGTTCCGATAGAAGATCATGTGCAGGTTCTCGTCCGTCGCCACCCGCGTGAGCAGCTTCTCGGCGATCGGTTCCCCGCAGAAACGGCCAGTGTTGCGGTGGCTCACCCGGGTCGCCAGTTCCTGGAAGGAGACGTACGCCGTTGCCTCCAGCGGGGACTTGTCCCGGCTGTCGTAGCCCTTGCCCATCTGGTACATGCGGTTGCGTTCGAGGGCGATCGGGTCCACCGCCCGGGTGACCAGGAGGTAGTCGCGCATCGCTATGGAGTGGCGCCCCTCTTCGGCGGTCCACCGGTGCACCCAGCTTCCCCAGGCGCCGTCCCGGCCGAACGCGTCCGCGATCTCCCGGTGGTAGCTCGGCAGGTTGTCCTCGGTCAGCAGGTTGACCTCGAACGCGATCTGCGCGATCTTGGAAAGCTTCGACTGCCCGGGCTCCCAGGGGAGACTGTCGAAGTCGCGGCCCTCGCCCCAGGGTACGTACTCGTGCGGCATCCATTCGGCGGCGACGCCGAGATGCCGGTTCAGGTTGGCCTCGGCGACGGGCTCCAGATCGCGTATCAGGTCGATGTCCGTGAGTGATTTCATTGGGGAACTGTTCCAGAGGGATCATGTGTTAACCATGTCCCGCGGGTGTGGATTACCGAGCGTGGAACTGTTCCGCCGAGGCAGTCCCGCTGCGGGAGCGGGCATCCTTGCCAGGCCCGGCGAGGACGCCCGGCCGGACAGTCCCGGCGCGCCCGGTCGGCATCCGGCTCACACCGAACTCTCATGATGCTCGGATGAACTCGACGCGGACGATGTCGACATCGCCGCCCGCATCGCCGTCCACCCGCTGCATCGAGGTCGCGTCCAGGGAGCCGGACATGTCCACTGCCCCGCGTGTGCTGGTTGTCGACGATGAGCCGAACATCGTCGATCTGCTGCGGATGGCGTTACGTTTCCATGGTTTCGACGTTCTGACCGCGACCACCGGTCGGGCGGCGCTCGAGTTGGCCGTCGAGGCCCGGCCGGATCTGATGATCCTTGATGTGATGCTGCCCGACATCGACGGCTTCGAGATCTGCCGGATGTTGCGCGCGGACGGGCACCCGGTACCCGTCGTCTACCTGAGCGCGCGCAACGCCCACCGGGACAAGATCGCCGGCCTCACCTACGGCGGCGACGACTACGTCACCAAGCCGTTCGCCGTCGACGAGCTCGTCGCCCGGGTCCGGGCCGTGCTGCGCCGGACGTCACCTCCGCCGGCCGAGCCGGCACCCGTGCCGCCGTCCCCGCTGCGGTTCGCCGACGTGGAACTCGACCGGGACGCCCATCTCGTCCGCCGCGCCGGGGAACCGATCGACCTGTCGCCGACGGAGTTCTCCCTGCTGCGGTACTTCCTGACCAACCCCAACCGGGTGCTGTCCAGGACCCAGATCCTCGACGCGGTGTGGAGCTACGACTACGCGGGCGAGCCGACCATCGTGGACCAGTACGTCAGCTACCTGCGGCGCAAGCTCGGCCGGCACGGCCCGTCTCTCATCCACACCCAGCGTGGTTTTGGCTACGTGCTGCGCCTTCCGGTGGCGGGGTCCAACCGGTGACGCTCCGCCTGAAGCTGATGTCCGGCCTGATCGCGCTGACCGCACTGGGACTGGTCATCGTGGGTGGGGCGAGCGTGTTCGCGCTGCGTGCCTACCTGGACGACCGGATCGACCAGCAGCTCACCCGCGCGCGGGTGCTGGGCGGCCTGCCGGCTGCTGCCTATCTGTCCCGGTGGGAGGCGCTGGGCCGGGCCGGGGTGGAGCGGGCCGTGGCGCCGACCGACTACCTGGTGGAGATCCGGCGGACGGACGGGACGGTGCTGCGCATCGCGGGTTCGGTGACTCCCACGCCGCCGGCTACGCCCCTGCTGGACGCCGCCGGGGACCGGGGTGCCGCACCGTTCACCGTCATCGCCGACCGGGAGCGGTACCGAGCGGTCGTCCGGGACAGTCCGCGCGGGCCACGGGTTCTCGTCGCGCTGCCGCTGAAGCCGGTCGCGGAGACGGTCCACCGACTGGTGATGATCGAAGTGGCGGTGGGTCTCGCGGTGCTCGCCGCGATCGCCGTGCTCGCCTGGGTGCGGCTGACCCGTGGCCTGCGCCCACTGCGTCAGATGATCTCCACCGCGTCGGCGATCGCCGGGGGGATCTCGACCGGCGGGTGCCGGCGGGGTCGGCCCGTTCGGAGACCGGTCAGCTCGCCATGGCCCTCAACACGATGCTCGGCCAGATCCAGGCCGCGTTCGCCGCCCGGGTCGCCTCCCAGGAGCAGCTCCGCCGCTTCGCCGCCGACGCCTCCCACGAGCTGCGGACGCCGTTGACCTCGATCCGCGGCTACGCCGATCTGCTGCGCGGCGGAATGGTGACGGCGATCGACGCGGATGACGCGCTACGCCGGGTCCAGGAGGAGGCCGCCCGGATAAGCACCCTCGTCGACGACCTGCTGTACCTGGCCCACCTCGACGAGCAGCGACCGATGCGGCGGGCCGAGATCGACTTTGCCAGGCTCGTCCGCGACGCCGTCGCCGACCTGCGGGTCGCGGTCCCCGAGCGCCCGGTGAGCGCCGAGCTCCCGGCGAGCTGTGTCGTCCTCGGCGACGAGAACGCGCTGCGCCAGCTCGCCGGCAACCTCCTGACCAACGCCCGCGTCCACACCCCGCCCGAGACGCCGATCGAGGTGCGGCTGCACGCGCTGCCGGCGGGCGCCGCGCCGACCGGCCCCGCCGCCCCCGGGACCCCCCGGGGGCGCGGAGCTTCACGTCATCGACCACGGGCCGGGCATGCCACCGGAGGTTGCCGAGCACGTGTTCGACCGCTTCTACCGGGCCGCGGACAGCCGGGCACGGGGGCCTGGCGGCAACGGGCTGGGGCTGTCCATCGTCGCGGCGACCGCCGCCGCCCATGGCGGCCGGGTCGAGGTGTCCAGTGCCGTCGGCACCGGCACGGTCTTCCGGTTCCTGCTGCCGGTGCCGGTTCCGGAGGCGGCATCGTGGGT
>NZ_CDWRCL010000232.1:0-6441 GCF_977927575.1 Frankia sp. CcCS3 | reverse complement strand
GTCCCGGACACGCCGGGCCGAGAGGGGCACAGGTCGAACAGGCTGAGAGGAGGACCGGCCGGGATGGCCGACAGGTCGCAGTGCGAGGCCGCGCTCCATGCTCTCGCCGCCCGCCTGGATGGGCTCTCCGCCGACGGCCGTCCCCCGCGTGCCCCGGATCGCGTCATCGTCTGCCGTATCCCCGATCTCGATGCCGTCTTCTCCGGGGAGCTGCGTGACGGCTGCCTGCGGCACATCGGCGAGGGCACCCGCGACGACGCCCAGATCATCCTAACGCTGGACAGCGACGACCTGGTGGCGGTCGCCGAGGGAAGGCTTCCCGCGCTGACCGCCTGGGCCAGTGGACGGCTGAAGGTGGACGCGAGCGTGCGGGATCTGCTGCGGGTCCGCTCGCTGCTGTGACGATGCGCCTGTTCGCCGACGATGCTCCAAGGCGCCGGGACTCAGGCGGGCGCCACGGGCTCCAGCGCCCGGGGCGCCGGAGCCATCAGGTCCTCGCAGCCCGGCGGGCGTCGCGCCGCGATCGTGTGGACGGCGACGCCGCTGTCCAGGGCGGACCAGACTGTGGCGCAGGCGGCCCGCAGCCCGTCCAGCCCGTCGGTGCCGTCCCCGTTCCACGTGTCGTCGCCCGGCACATCCCAGTCTGACGCATTCCCACCGGAATGACCGCTACCCGAACGATCGCCACCCGACGCGTCATCGCCCGGCCCGTGGCTCTCACCCGACCCGTGGCTCTCACCCGACCAGTGCAGCGTCCCCTCCTCGACCCGGCTGCTCCAGGCGCCGCAACGATAGGCGTGGTTCCCCAGCTCCGGGACGGCCTTCACCGGTGGCGCCGCCCGGAGCAGCCCGCGCAGGTCCGCGGCGACGAAGTCGGGACGGTGCGGAGCGGGAGCGGCGAGCAGGTCCCCGGGGGTCGTCACCCCGGTGAAGACGAGCAGGGTCGGCGTCGACGTCCGGTGACCGGCCTCGATGTCGGTGTCGAGCCGGTCACCGACGATGAGGGGTGTCCGGGCTCCGCTGCGCCGCATCGACTCGCGGTGCATCGCCGACTCGGGCTTGCCGGTCACCACCGGCTCGCGGTCCGTGGCGGCCCGCAGGAAGGCGATGACGGATCCGTTGCCGGGCGCGACGCCCCGCTCGGTCGGCACGGTGCGATCGGCGTTGCTGGCGATCCACAGTGCTCCGGCCCGGATGGCATAGGCCGCCTCGGCGAGGCGGGCATAGGTGAGATCCGGGTCGAACCCCTGGACCACCGCCGCCGGATCGTCCTCGGCCGAGTCCACCGGGACCAGGCCCTCCTCCATCACCGCCTGTCGAAGTCCCCGCCCTCCGGTAATGAGCACCCGGGATCCGGTGCCCAGCCGTTCAGCCAGGACGTGCGCCGCTGCCTGCGCCGAGGTGACGACGTCCTCGGTTTGCGCCGGTACGCCGAAGCCGCGCAGGCGGGCGGCGACCTCGGCCGGCGGGCGCAGTGCGTTGTTCGTGACATACACCGTGCGCATCCCCCGGCGGCCCGCGGCGGCGATGGTGTCCGCCGCGTGCGGCACGGCGGTGCCCCCACGGTTGACGACACCGTCAAGATCCATCAGGGCGACGTCAAACAGATCGGCCAGCGGCCGGTCCGTCCCACGCAACGGCCCGGGGAAGCCACCGGAAGGCACGGAGAAACCAGAAAACACGGAAGACGACGAAGCGGAGGAGACCGCGGAAGAGCTGGCTGACGTGGTCTCGTCCGCGGGCACGGCGGCCGGCCGGGTCACGCTCGGGCCAACGCCGCGCGGGCGCCACGCAGCGCGACATCGTAGTGTCGGATGTCGGGACGCATCGCCACGGCCAGCGCCAGATGCTCCACGGCCACCCGAAGATCACCGATCTTGCGGGCGGACAACCCGAGGCCGAACTGGGCGTAGTCGTCGGTGGGATGCCGATCCACGATCCAGGCGAAGGTCTCCCGGGCCGCGCCGTACTGACCGGCGGTGAACTGCGCCCGGGCCAGCGCCTCCCGCACGCTCGGCGAGGCGGGTTCGGCCACGACGGCGTGGGCCAGCAGCTGCACCGCGGCATTGGCGTCCCCGTGGCCGAGCAGCGCCATCCCCCGGGTGTACCAGTCGTAGACCTCACCCGCCGGTCCCGGCCGGGACCGGTCCGCACCGTCATCCCCCCAGGACGTCACCTCGGACGGCACCGAGCTGGATCTATCACGTCGTCCGCGGGCGGGCAGCCCACCGGGCATCTCGTCCGGTACATCCCCCGGAGGGCCGGTCTCCTCGGACATCTTCACCTCCACTACACGGATGATCATCTGTCGCCTCGCCAATCCTGAGCACCGGGCACGGGCCTCGCGCCGGGCTCCGCCGCACCGTGGCGCCCTCGGTGCGCATCACCGCCTCTCACCCGAGGAACACCTCCGGATCCGGAATCACTCCGTCCGCCACCGCAGGCACCAGGCACCAGGCACCAGGCACCAGGCACCAGGCACCAGGCACCAGGCACCAGGCACCAGGCACCAGGCACCAGGCACCAGGCACCAGGCACCAGGCACATCCTCGAGGTCCGCAGCTCCAGTGTCGCCGCAAAGCCACCCGACGTACCTCGAGATCCCCATAACGATCAGGTGTGCGCTGTCCACCGTCCCGCCGCTCCGATGGCACGCTCGCACTACGTAAAGGTGGTGAAATGTTCCTCTCGCCCGGTTGGGCCGGCCGGAACACGGGCGGTCAGTGGCGAGGGCACTCCCGGGTCACACCGGGTCCGCACTCTCGGGGCCCTACGATGCGGCTCATGGTTGACGCCGATCGTCCCGTTCCCGCCCCGGCGGGTCTCGTGCTCGCCCCGTTCCGGGCCGCACGATTTCCGTCCTCCGGGCCGGACCTCGCCCCGCTGACCTCCCCGCCCTACGACGTCATCGACGACGCCGAGCGGGCGGAACTCCAGGCGCGCGACGAGCACAACGTGGTACGGCTCATCCTCCCCGGGGAGGACTACGACGGGGCCGCCCGCACGCTGCGGGCATGGCTGGACAGCGGGGTGCTGCGTCGCGACGAGAAGGCCTCCGTCTACGTCTACGAGGAGGAGCAGGCCGGCCATGCCCAGCGCGGGCTGATCGGGGCGGTCGCGCTGACCGATCCGGATGCGGGGATCATCCTCCCGCATGAGAACACCATGGCGGGCCCGGTCTCAGACCGGTTGGCGCTGACCCGCGCGACCCGCGCGAACCTGGAACCGATCTTCCTGCTCTACGCCGGCGGCGGCGAGACCAGCCGGGTGGTCTCGATGGTGGTCGCCACAACGCCACTGGTGGAGACGTCCACGGGCGACGGGGTGACGCACCGGCTCTGGGCCATCGACGATCCGGCGGTCCTCACCGCCATCGCCGCGGACCTGCTGCCCCGGCGCGCGGTGATCGCAGACGGCCACCATCGGTACGCCACCTACCGCCAGTACCAGGCGGAACGGCACGCCGCCGGGGATGGTTCGGGTCCCTGGGACTTCGGCCTGGCCTTCCTCGTCGACGCGACCGTCTCGGGGCCCCAGGTACACGCCATCCACCGGGTGGTGCGTGGTCTCGGGCTCGCCGAGGCAGTGCGGCGGGCCGCCGAGGTGTTCACCGTGCGTCAGCTCGCCGGGCCCGGCGAGGGCGGTACCGCTGCCGGGGATGGTACCACTGCCGGGGATGCCGGTGGCGTGGGGCCGGCAGGCGCGGACCCGGACGCGCTGGTGGAGGAGCTGGCCAAGGCCGGGCAGGGCGGGCACGCATTCGTGGTCACCAACGGCACCGCGGCCTACCTGCTCACCGAGCCCGACCCCGACCTGCTCGCGCGTAGTCTGCCCCCCGAGCGGTCGGCGGCCTTCCGTGGACTCGACGTCACCGTCACTCATCTTGCGTTGATCGTGGACGTCTGGGGGTTGACGGACACGGTGGGCGTGGTCGACTACCACCACGACGCGCCGGCCGCGATCGCCGCGGCGGCTGCGGCGGGAGGTACCGCGCTGCTGCTCAACCCCACCCCGATCGCCGATGTGGCGGCCGTCGCCGAGGCCGGCGAGCGGATGCCGCGCAAGTCGACGTTGTTCACCCCGAAGCCGCGCACCGGACTCGTGCTGCGTCCACTCGACGACTGACCGGCGTACGCATGACCGGCGTAGGTACGGTCCGTCTCCACCGCGGACCCACCTCCCCGCAGACCCACGGATACCGCGGGCGGAGTGGCCCTCGGCCGGACGGTCCTACCCCTCGGTCTTCGTCCCCTCGGTCTCGAGGCCGGGGCCAGGGGCGTCACCATGATCAGTAAGATCATGGTCGGTAACGTCCTGATCGACATTCGCTTCGGTATTCGCCTCGGTCCCGGCGTCCGCGCCGGGATCGGCCCGATCGGAGAGCAGGAGATCCACGCCGTCCCGCGCAGCCTCCTCGTTCTCCTCGGGGAGAGGCCGACCAGTCATGATCAGATACGCGCGGGCGTCAGCGTCAGTCTCTCCTTCGTCGATCGCCGCCGTGGAGGTGAACCAGCGTGCGGCCTCCTCGGGACGACCGGCGGCAAGCAGCGCCTCGGCATAGGCGTACCAGAGACGGGCGGTCCACGGCGCGGGCGGCGTCTTGGCCGTGGCCAGATCCCGCAGCAACACGACGGCGGCCTCCGGCTGACCGAGGTCCCGGCGGGCCCCGGAGACGACGATGAGCATCTCCGCCCGAGCGGCCGGATCAAGCTGGTCGATCTGCGGATCCCGCAGGTAGGCGACGGTACGCTCCGGCCGGCCCAGCCCCCGTTCGCTGTCCGCCATCAGCGGCAGGTTGTGCGCGGAACCGTCCATCCGACGAGCGGCCCGAAGTTCCACCAGGGCCGTCGCGTACTCCCCCGCGTGGTAAGCCGCGATACCGACCGCCTCGCGCACCGCGGGCAGGCGTGGCACTCGATCGGCGGCGGCGCGGGCGTGGGCAAGCGCGCGGGCGGGATCGTCGTCGAGCAGCAGGGCGGTTGCGACGAGATGGCGGGCGATCGTGTCGGCGAGCGACGACGGCAGCCCCCGAAGGGAGCGGCGCACGTCGTGGTCCAGCAGGTCCGCGCGGGCCTCGTCGGGAAGTGGCGGAGCCGGCACCCGGGCCCGCCGGCTGCCCTGCTCAGTCTGATCTGTCCGGCCAGCCCGGTCGGTTCTGCCGGGCCGGCCCGGCCCGGTCGGACGGCCGCCGCGGGGGCCGCCGCCCCCGGGCCTGGAAGCCTCGGTGAACGGCCGGCCGCGGTGCTCGGCGCGAGCGGCGCCGTCGCGGCGGGCCCCTCCACCGCTGGTGTCCCGGGACTCCCGCGTCTCCCGGGACTCCCGGCCTCGATCGCCGCCGGGCCGCAGGCCGGCCGAGCGCGTACCCGCGGGACGGTCGCCATCGGAACGCCAGACTCTGCCGTGAGTCGGCCGTTCAGGGCCGTCGTGCCGGGGCTGCGGGCCGTCGCTGCTGGCCCGGGCCTGCTCGGGCCGATGGAATACCGAGGAGTCGCGCCCCGGTCTGCCGTGGTCGGGACGGCTAGTCGGCCTTCCGGACCGACCGGTCTCCTCCGCGCCCGGCCGACCTCGACGCTCGCGCCAAGCTGCCTCGGCGGCACCCCGGTTGCGGGCGGAGGCTCCGTTCGCGCCCCGGTCACCGCGCGGGCCGTCGGCTCGGGAGAATCGCTCACCGCCAGCCGCCGGGGCACGCCCAGCGCCAGTCCCCTCCGGACGCCGAGCCCCACCCGGGCGGCGGTCGAACGAGGAAGCCGAGGAGGAAGAGGAGCTGGAGGAACTACCGGATCCCGCATCGCCCGCACGCGGCGATCCGCCGTACCGGGTGTTGCCGTACCGGGTGTTGGAGTCCGAACCCCTGGAGCGGTCCGGCCGGCCCTGGCCCTCCGGGCCGCGGCGGAACTGGCCCGCCCCACCCCGCGTTCCACCCCGCGCACCGCTCTGCCCGCCGCCGCGCGCACCCTGGCCCACACCCTGGGAGGAGCCGCCCTGTCCGCGCGACGCGCCGGTCCCGGATCCACCGCCCCGCCTTACACTCGGGGCATCGCCACGCACCGTGCGCCCGGCGCGACGTCCCTCTGTCGGCACGCCACGATCACCTGAAGCGTCCCGATCACGCCGCTGCGGGTGTGGGGACGCGAACGGCGTCGTCCCGCCTCGCTGACTGGCTCTGTCTTCCCTCGGCATGACCGGCGACTTCCCTTTCATCCCGCATGTACCGCGGTCGCGGCTGCGGGTCCCTCGTGATCCGGATGCGCCCGCAGGTCGCCGGGCTTCCGACGCGGACACCACGGCGCCCGAAATCGTCGGCTGTGCTTCGGATGTTGCATATGTACGTCGGTCCAGGTTCACCCGGGTCCACCATGGTGCGGTGATGCCACAACCCTCAACGATACGACGTCCGGACCGGTGATGACCGGGTCCACCCAGTGGCCATCCCAAAAAAGA
>NZ_CDWRCL010000231.1:0-6526 GCF_977927575.1 Frankia sp. CcCS3 | reverse complement strand
GATCTGCTCGCGGGTGGTGTTCTTGCGTATCGCCCGTAGGAGCTGCTCGCTCCCGGACTCGACTCCATATTTGATCTCGATGCAGCCCGAGGTCGCCATCTTCTTCAGTAACGGCGCGTCGATGGTGTCGACGCGGGACAGCGCCGACCAGGACAGGTCGAGGTCACCGACCGCATCGCAGATGTCACCGACCTTCTGCTTGTTGACGATGAAGTTGTCGTCGACGATCGCGAAGCCCTGCACGCCGTACCGGTCGATGAGCTGGTTCAACTCGGTGCGGGCGCTGGCCCCGGAGCGGTACTGGATGCGGGTCTGCCCGGCCGCGCAGAACGAGCACGGGAAGGGGCATCCGCGGCTGAACATCACGTGCGCCATGCGGATGTCTCGGCCGGCTAGCCGGTCTTCCAGCACGAAGTCCCCGACGGGCAGCAGATGCCGGGCGGGCAGCGGTAGCCGGTCGATGTCCCTCATCAGCCGGCGCGGTGGCTCGGTCCGGACCCGCCCGTCCTCGATCCAGTGGGTGCCGGCGACGCCGGTGAAGGGCTGGCCCGCGGCAGCCCGGTCCAGCACATCGAGGATCGTCTCCTCCGACTCGCCTTCGCAGACCACGTCCGCACGGAAGTCGCGCAGCGATTCGTCGGGGTAGAAGTTGCTGTGCACGCCGCCGACCATCACCAGCGCGCTGGGGTCGATCTGGCTGTGCTCGCGGGCTTCCTTCATGAATCCGTAGGTCGCGGAAGATGCGAGGCTGAACCCGACCGCGTCGTAGCCAGTGAGGTCCAGGCTCAGATGGTCGGGCCGGACCTGGATGACGGCGACGTCGTGGCCGGCGTCCTCGATCACGGCAGCCAGGTAGAGAGCCCCGAACGGAGGGAACTCCCGGCGGCGTTCCCGGAATCGGGCCATGTCGTAGACCTCGGGGTAGAGCAGCACGACACGCACAGTGTGACCTCCGGTGTGTAGCAGTGGGGAAATGGGGGTGACGACTTCCAGCCGTGGGGTTTCCTGGGCGTCTAGTCCCGTGAAACCGTGCTGGGGCCCGCGGCCCCGATCCGCAGGATTTCCGCCGGATAGCGGTCGGCCAGGGTGGCAAGTTCGCCCGGTGGACGCTTGTCGAGGAGCGCGGTCACCGCCTCGCGCACGACCGGGGTGAACGCTACGATCCCGGCGTCCGCGCAGGCGCGGTCGGCTATCGGTATCAAGTTGGTGTTGCAGACCACCAGGTCATAGCGATGGCGGTCGGTGAACAGGTCGAAGTGGTGGCGGCGGAGAAAGCCGGCTCGGGTGTCGGAATCCTTGGCCTGGACGTGCTCGCGGCAGTCGTGCAGCGACAGGGCGGTGCGTACCTGGGAGACCTGGCATTTGCGGGCGCGGGACTCAAGGTCGGACTCGATCCACACCCGTACCACCGGGTCGGGTGCCAGCCATGCGAGCGCCCAGGCATCGAAGACGGTGCCCTGACGGTCGGCCGCCAGCTTCTCCAGCCGCCGATCCAGCTCGATGTCGGCCGCGTCCCCCTGCCGGGCGGTGCGGATCTGGTCGAACCTGTCGAACCAGACCCCCTCCGCTGGCGCATCGATCCCTAAGATCTCTAGCATCACCTCGGTCGCCGACACGTACTCATAGCCCAGCTCCGTCGCCAGCCGGCGGGCGTGCGTCGTCTTGCCGGCAGCAGTCAACCCTGCAAAAGCGACGTTGGGGCGATGAGACGGAAACACGGGAGGGTCCTTTCGTGACGATGTCGTGCACTACCCGATCCCCCTGACTAAGCACGGCTCTTGTGGGTCTTGGAGGTCGGCGCACACACGGAGTAGGCGGGCGTGAGATCGGTTTCGGAGACGGAGACGCTCTCCCAACATGACACGTTCCGCAGCAGACTTAGGGGACGTAATGAAGTAACAAATACGTGATCGAGAGCATCATCGCAGGTCACAGGCCTGTGGAGGGTTCGAAACGCGCAAGTTATTTCATTTCGACTCCATAGCGCATTCACCTATGATGTGGCCGTAGAATGGCCGGGCGCATGCGAAAGCCGCGGCTCGCATCCTCGGTAGGAGGGGAGACCCTCAGCAGAGGCCCCCGGCGGACGAGCCTGGACTCACAATCTCATCGCCCCTTCGAGGGATTGAAACACTCGCGCACTGGTGACGCGGCCCCGCCGCAATGCCACTGACGCTAAGTCGATCAAGCGGCGAGCTGGGGGGTTCAGCGGGTTAGGAGTCGAAATGAAATAACTTGCGCGTTTCGAACCCTCCACAGGCCTGTGACCTGCGATGATGCTCTCGATCACGTATTCGTTACTTCATTACGTCCCCTTAGCGAGCCTGATCGTGGGGTGGAGCGTCGTGGTGGGTGCCGCACTGGCCGGGTTTCTTGACGGGGTACTGGTTGTGCCGGGCACGGCGGACCACGCGGGGGTAGGTACGTTCGCGGCGGGTGTTGAGCGTGTCCGGCTGGGTGATGTCGGCGGCGAGTAGCCGCATGGTGCGGTGATGGTGGTCAGGGGGAAAAGTCGGGTCGGTGACGACCCGGTCGCGGATGATCCTTACGGTGCGTTTGAACTTGATCCGGTCGGGGTCGATCCCGGCGGCGGTCGCGGCCTGGCAGGTCAGGGTGGCGATCGCGTGGTGGGTGAGCAGGTAGCCCCAGATCTCCTGGTAGACGGTGTCGGGGTGCTTGGAGCGCAGGACCCTGCCGGGGCCGCGCAGGTAGGTCTTGAGCTGGTCGTTGCCGGTTTCCTGTTCCCATCTGTGGTGATAACCCCCGGCCAGGGCGGTCGCCGTCGCCTCCCGTGGGTCGAGGATGGTGGTGATCAGGGCGATGATCTCGTGTTTCCCGTCGTCTTTCCGGTCGGGGACGTCGTACTCGACGAGGCGGGCGTAGCGGGCCTTCACCGGGTCCAGCGGCGTGCCGGCGCGGGCGGCGGTGAGCAGCGCGTCACGCGCCTTCCCGGTGATCTTCGGGTTGATCAGGACGGTCAGGTAGGAACCGTCGGGTAGCGCCTTCAGCGGGGGCAGGCGCAGGGTGGCCTTGACCCGCCACAGCAGCGCCGCACCGGTGTCCGCGGCCGTGCGCCAGTCCTCCCCCAGGAGGAGAAGTTCCGGTCGGCGAGCAGCAGCCAGTCGGACTCCAGCCGTGGGTAGAGGCTTCGGGCGAGGGCCTGCTCGCTGGCGGCCTTCGTTCCGCCAGCCGGGCCGAGTTCGGCGAGGACCACCGCGTGCGAGGCGCACTCGGACACGGTCACCGCGCGGACCTTCGGCAGCGCCCCCGGCGCGTCGTCACGGCCTGCTGGCAGGCCGAACGCGGCGATGTTCTCCTTGGACGCGGGCGCGTCCTACTCCAGCCCATCGATGCTCATCAGCCGCCACGCCCCGAGGAACGCCCCGAGGGTGTCCAGGTCCGCGACCGGCGCCGCGACCTGGCAGAACAGTTCCGCCAGCGGCGCCGGGCCGAGCCGCTGGCGGGCCCTGGTCAGCCCGCCCGTCGTCGGTTCCCACTTCGGCGAGGTGACGTCGAAGTCGTCGAGCGTCCCGGCCAGCCGGCGTGCGACCGCCTCGTAGTCGTCGTCCGCGAACAGCGCCAACGCCATCACGAAGTAGGCCACCACGTGCGGCGGGATCGTCGCGTCGCTGCGCCTGGCGCCCTTTCCGGTCGCTTCGATCGCCTCGTCGACCGCGTCACGCGGCACGAACGACGTCAGGACCCCCAGCGAGACCCAGTCCGTCAGCCGGCCGGCCGCCACCGCCCCAGTGTCCGCCACACCCCTGATCATGCTGCTAACCAGGCAGAACTACCGGAACCGACACCCCGGCGCCAGCCAAGATCCAAATAGCGTCAGTGGCATTGGGACTGGTCCAGGACGGTCAGCTCCCCGCGGTCCTATAATCCGCTTCGTCGAGTGCGAGTCCCCACGGAAACGTGTCCAAGTGCTGGCCGCCGGTGTGGGGCTCGTGCGGCTGCCAGGCCCCCGGTCCCATGAGGATGTGGGCTCCGGCCTTCCTCAGCTCAGTGACGCTGCGCTGGAAGGCGAAGTGCGCGGCCAGAGCCGAGTTGACGAACGGCAGGACGATGACCGGGATACCCAATCCGAATACCTCGGCCAGGACACCAAGGGCGTAGTTGTCGCTGGTACCGGCAGCCCATTTGTTGATCGTATTGTAGGTCGCCGGGGCGACGATGATCGTGTCTGCCTGGGGGAACGAGTTCGATCGTGACTCGCCTGGCTGGCGGTAGACGCTCTTCACAGGATGACCGGTCTGTTCTTCAAGTGCTGGTATGTTGATGAATGCCACGGCCGCCGGTGTGGTGATCAGGCAGACGTCCCATCCTCGGGTTTGAATGAGGGGCCACGAGACGGTCAACGTGGGGCGCGACTCCTGCCGCGCAGCGGGCACCACTCCGATGGCTGATGTGAACGGATGCTGCCGCGCCCAGCCTTCGCGTGCCAACAAGCCGCAGGCACATCGGCCGTGTCAGCTTGGGTCCGTCAGCCCTGAGGCTCGCCCAGGCTGCCGCCGCAAGCCATCAGGGACGAAGCTAAGGTTGGGTCGACACGATGCGCACCGATGCGGAGGCTGGCCATGGACGCGACGGCGCAGCCCTACCCTGAGCCCCACGAGTGGGTTGATGAACCCGACCCCGACACCAAGCGCGCGATCGACGAGGCCCACGAGGATGTCGAGGCGGGTCGCACCGTCTTCTGCCTGTCCGACGCTGCGTTCGATGCCCTTCTGGACGAGCTGGACCAGTTGGCCGTCGAGGAGCACCCGAAGGCAAGCTGATGAGCCGCGTACCTCCCGTGAGCTCGGAATGATCGACGCACTATCGTGACGGCGTGCCCGCGTACGAGCAGGTGGCCCGCTTCGTGGCGGAGTACGCGCGGCTGACTCCCGAGCAGCGGCGAGCGTTCCGCCGCGCGGTCGTGCTGTTCCGCGAGGGCTTGGAGCCGGGCCAGTTCCACCCGAGCCTCGGGGTGAAGGGCTTCCGCTCGGAGCCGGGCGTGTTCGAGCTGCGCTGGGCGAAGGACGGCCGGGCGCTGTGGGAGTACGGGGACCCCGTCCCAGGCCGGGACGGCTCTCATGTGCGCTGGTTGCGGATTGGGACTCACGACATCTACAAAAGCCGATAGCCGCCACCGTCCCCGATCGATGGGATATGACCGAAAGACAGTCTGAACCGTCCCCTCTTGGGCGGTGTAGGTCTGCGCTCGCCCCCCTGCTACAGCCGGGGGGCTTTTCATTGGATGCCGCCCCGTCACCGGCCCCAGCCCTGGCCGGTGGGGAGATGGCCCCCGCCTCCTCTACGCCTTGTTGGCCGCCCTCGGTGACTATCCGGCCGCAGCCACCGGATTCCGGACCGCGATCGACGGTCTCCCCTCCGCGTTCCACCGCGACCGCGGTGTCTACCTCGCCCGCGAAGCCCTCGCGCACGCAGGAGCACGCGAACCCGAGCAAGCCGCGATACTCGGTCTCGACGCACTCACGGTCGGCGCCAGCACGCACTCCGGACGCATCATGACCAGTCTGCGGTCACTGCGTGACGCCGTCGCCGGATGGCAGACTGTCCCCCAGGTACGCGAGTTCCGCCAGGGGATGGACCAGGTCCCCACGGCCATCACCGTCTGACTACCATCCCGCCACCGGCCATCCGGTCCGCCTCCACCAGGGACTGGCCCCAGGGAAGGACGAGTTGCTCCATGCCCCAGCTCGACGACCACCGTTGGATGACCCGGGCCATCGAATTCGCCCACCGCTGCCCGCCCGCCACCGGCGCTTACTCGGTCGGCGCTGTCATCGTCGACGAGAACAACGAGGAGATCGCCTTCGGTTTCTCCCGTGAGGTCGACGACGCGGTGCACGCTGAGGAATCCGCCCTCGTGAAGATCGCCCCCGACGACCCGCGGCTCGCCACCGCGACGATCTACAGCACCCTCGAACCCTGCTCGCAGCGTAAGTCCCGGCCACGCACCTGCACCCAGCTCATCCTGGAAGCAAAAATCCCACGGGTGGTCATCGCCTGGCGCGAACCCAGCCTCTTCGTCGCTGACTGCCAAGGCTACGAACTCCTCACCCAAGCCGGCGTCACTGTCGCGGAACTGCCTGAGCTTGCCGAGAAGGCCCGAGCCATGAACGCCCACCTGTCGGTCTGAATCAAATTCATCGCCTTGCGTCTCGGAAATATAAGAAAAAAGAAACGCACGCCCTGTGGGGGGCGGTATCATGTTGAGTTTGTCTACTGTAGTCAGTAAGCCATGTAAGTCGGCATGGTCAACATCTCCAGCGGCCAGCTACTTGGATCAGGCTACCAGCGACGCGACAAAGGTTACGCATGGCCAGAAATCGCTGCGGACGAATCTTGGGGCGGTTCATACTTCCACGCCCTAGGGGACGTAATGAAGTAACAAATACGTGATCGAGAGCATCATCGCAGGTCACAGGCCTGTGGAGGGTTCGAAACGCGCAAGTTATTTCATTTCGACTCCTAGTACTCCAGTGACAGTGGCCGACGTGTGGTCTCTGTGTGGGGT
>NZ_CDWRCL010000230.1:0-6589 GCF_977927575.1 Frankia sp. CcCS3 | reverse complement strand
GAGTGTCGTGGGATCGGAGAACCGTGGGCATTGACGTCGTCAAGGGTGGAAGCGTCGCGCTCACCGGAGCCACCGGCGGACTGACGCACATCACCGTCGGCCTCGGCTGGGATCCGAATGCTCCCGGATCGGAGGAGTTCGACCTGGACGCGAGCGCCATTGCCCTGCAGGCGGACGGGCGAGCCCCCAACCGCAGCTATTTCATCTACTACAACAACCTCAGCAGTCCGCGCGGCGAGATCGTGCACCGCGGTGACAACCTCACCGGTGAGGGTGCGGGCGACGACGAACAGATCGAGGTGCGTCTCAACCTGCTGTCCAGTGCGATAACGCGCATCGTCTTCCCGGTCAGCATCCACAACGCCGACTATCGACACCAGAGTTTCGGCGACGTGACCGGCGCCTATATCCGGGTCGTCAACGCGTCGACCGATGACGAACTGGTGCGGTACGACCTCACCACCGCCGCCGCGCGGGACACCTCGATGTTGTTCGGTGAACTCTACCGGGATCAGGACGGCTGGCGCTTCCGGGCACTCGGCCAGGGTGGGGTCAGCGGCCTGGCGGCGATCGCCCGCGGCTACGGCCTGGACGTCTGACACGGCCTGGGCATCTCACACGGCTTGAACGTCTGACACCGCCGGGCGCCGGCAGGGGGATGGCGGGCGGCGCGGGCGCCATCCCCGTCGCCGTGGATGTATACCGGGACGGACCGAACCGGCGTGGAAGATCAGCGTGGGATGGACGTGTGCTTGAACTCGTTCAGCTCGGGCCAACCGGTCACCAGGTCGACGATGCGCTCCACCGCACGGATGGAACCCGCCGGGTCGGCACCGAGCGGCGCACGGCTCATCAGCCGGACGAACACGGCCTGGTCACCGGCGACCCAGGTCGGCACGCCCCAAACGGTATGCGAGGCGACGTACTGCTCGTGCTCGGCGCGGACCTTGTCGAGGGCGCCATCGTCAACCCGGGCGAGCACCTCGTCGGCGGGCAGCCCCACCCCCGCGAGCGTCTCCCGGATGACTGTACGGTCCTCCAGGTGACGGCCCTCGTCGTGACGCGCCGCGAACAGTGCCCGGTGCGCGGCGGGGAACAGATCCGGATATTCGTCGCGGACGACGACGCCAGCCCGCAGGGCGAGGATCCCGGAGTCCTGCTCGGGCTTCTCCCAGACGGTGGGTTGTCCCTCCTCCACGTGCGCCTGCCCCAGCGAGAACGGGAGAAAGGTGACGTTCCAGTCGGCACCGGCCGCGAGACCAATCAAAACGTGTTCATGTGCGTTGCGGGCGAACGGGCAACGGTAATCCCAGGTAATCGCGAAGGTGACAGAATTCATGTCGCGGGCAACACCCGGGCCGTCCCCGGTGTTCCAGCCGAGACGCACGGCTGTTCAGGCGCTCCGTTGCCGCCTGCTCCGACGGCTTTCCATCGCGGCTCTCATCGCAGCTGTCCGTGGCCGCTATCCATAGCGGGCGGACCCAGCTTCCACATCATGATGGGGGTTGAAGTGGCGTTGTGGGGACTGTTCGGCGGCTTCGCTGTCGAAGGTCTCGATCTCTACACCACGGTCCGCCGACGGGGCCGGTGGCCCTGGCAGACCGGGAAATCCCAGGAAGCGGGCCCCTGGGCCTACCTGGTTGCCGAACTGGTCCGTCTCGCCATCGGCGCCGGCCTGGCTGCGGCCGCCGGCGCCTCGGGCCAGGTCGACACCGCCTTCGCCGCCCTCGCGGTCGGGGTTGCCGCCCCCCTGGTCGTGGAGCGCCTCGCCCGCGCCGTCCCCCTCGATCCCAGGACAGCCGCCGCGACAGAGCCGGCCGTATCGAACCCCCAGACAGGAGGCTGACCATGCGCGCCGACTCGTTCGCCGGTCAGGTCCTCGCCGTCCTGTCCCGTCGCACGCCTGCCTTCACCCTTCCCGAGGACGAACCGCAGACCTTCCCGGACCGTGCTCGCGCCCTGCTCCTGCGCACGACGACCAAGGTCCCAACCGGTCACGCCGCGACAGTCGAGCCCACCCGAGGGAGCCCGGCACCCCCCAATCCTGAAACGATCAACCTTTCGGACAGCGTCCGGCCCGCCGCATCCCCCGCCCGCCGTCCGGTCTCTGATCATCGCAGGCAGGTGCACCGCACGGCCGCCGCGGTCCTCGCCGTTCTCGCCGTTCTCGTGGCCGCCGGGGTCGGTTCTCTCGCCGTCCGCGAGGGCGATCCGCAGCCGATCACCCCTGGCGGGACGGCCCACCTACTCGGCGCCCCGTTGACCGGCCGCACCGGCGCCGTGACGTCCGTGGCGTTCAGCCCGGGCAGGGGCACCCTCGCGGCCGCCGGCGTCGACGGGACGGTCCAGCTGTGGGACGTCACCAACCCGGCCACCCCTCGTCAGCTCGACCCCCTGCTCACCGGCCGCACCGGCGCCGTGACGTCCGTGGCGTTCAGCCCGAACGGGGGCACCCTCGCCACCGCCGGGGATGACGGAACGTTGCGACTGTGGAACGTCACCGACCCGACCAGCTCGTACCAGCTCCACCCGCTGCTCCCCGGCTACCCCGGCGCCGTGGCATCGGTGGCGTTCAGCCCCGACGGACGGACCCTCGCGACCGGCGGGGCAGCATCCGACGGAATACGGCTGTGGGACGTCACCGACCTGACCAGCCCCCACCAGCTCGGCACACCGTTCGGCATATCGCTCGACGGATCCGCCCCTAAGCTCCCGCCCGCCGTGCTCTCGGTGGTTTTCAGTCCGGACGGACGCACCCTCGCCATCGACGTCCCCGGCGCATGGGTGCAGCTGTGGGACGTCACCCACCCCGCCCGACCCCGCGAGCTCGGCCGGCTACAGGTCTCCGCCGACCGCGCCAAAAGCGCGACATCGGTGGCGTTCAGCCCGGACAATCGCGTCCTCGCCACCGGCAGCGCCGACACCACGGTGCGACTCTGGGACGTCACCGAGCCGACCGACCCCCGCCAGCTCGGCCAGCCGCTCACCGGCCACACCGGCGCCGTGACCTCACTGGCCTTCACCGGCCGCGTCCTCGCCACCGGCAGCGCCGACACCACGGTGCGACTCTGGCAGGTTTCCTGAGGCCCAGCCGGCGACCGGAGGAGGCGGCCTCGGTGGTCGTCCTCCCGGCCATCATCGGGGGCTACGGCGCCGAGGCGGTGTCCAAGGCGGTGTCCGAGGCGGCGGAGGCTGCCGCGGCATCCGGTGGGGCGCCCGGCTGGGTGGATCGATCCCGGCCGGGCCCAGCCCCCGCCGCGCGGCGATCAGGCCGCGCAGGTAGACCACCGCCGCGATAATCACGGTGATGTCGTCGATCAGTCCGATCGGCCCCAGCGGAATCTCCGGGACGGCGTCCACCGGGGAGATGACGTAGGCGAGGCCCGCCAGGGTCGCCACGAGGCCCCGCAGCGGCAGCCGGTACTTCCGGACGACAACCAGCGCGGCCACGGCCAGCGCCAGGATGATCACGACGAGGACCCCGAGGGCGATGAGCAGCCCGGTTCCGACGTTGTCACTCATCGCTGCCCACCACTCATCCCTGCCCACTGTCGTTCATCGCTGTCCGCTCCCGCAAGATCGGCCGGATCCGTCGGCTCATCGTGTCATCACTCGATGGATCGTCACCGATCCCTCGCGATGATCCTCGATCAGGATGCCCACCCGGCGCCATCTCGAACATCGGAACAGCATTTTCATCCGGCGGACGCGTCGGTGGCCGCGCCGGTAGGCTTCGCCCTGTGTCCCGGACGGATTCCCCGGTTTCGCCCGGGCGGCTGCTGGCCGTCAGTGACGTGCATGTCGCCTACCCCGAGAACCGGCGGATGGTGGAGGACATCGCACCCGGATCATCCGGCGACTGGCTGATCCTCGCCGGTGACGTCGCCGAGACGGTCGCCGATATCGAGACGACGTTCAAGCAGCTCAGCGGGCGTTTCGCGAAGGTTGTCTGGGTGCCGGGGAATCACGAGCTGTGGACTCCCAAGCAGGACCCGGTGCAGCTGCGCGGCGAACATCGCTACCGGCATCTCGTGGAGATCGCCCGCGGGCTGGGTGTCGTCACCCCGGAGGATCCCTATCCGGTCTGGGAGGGCACGGGCGGTCCCGTCGTCGTCGCGCCGTTGTTCGTGCTCTACGACTACACCTTTCGTCCCGCCGAAACGGCGACGAAGGAGGAGGCGCTGGCCCTGGCCCGGGAAAGCGGGATCGTGTGCACCGACGAATGGGTGCTGCACCCGGACCCGTATCCCACCATCGACGCCTGGTGCCAGGCCCGGGTCGCGCAGACCCGGGCGCGCCTCGGCGACATCGATCCGACAATGCCAACGGTGCTCGTCAACCACTGGCCACTCGTCCGTCAGCCCACCGCGGTACTGCGGTACCCCACATTCGCGCTGTGGTGCGGCACCACGAGCACGGCCGACTGGCACACGCGGTTCCGGGCCAGCGCGGTCGTCTACGGTCATCTGCACATTCCCCGCACCACCTGGTACGACGACGTCCGCTTCGAGGAGGTCTCGATGGGCTACCCCCGGGAACGCGCGGCGTGGGGCAAGCCATGGTCCGGGCTACGGCAGATCCTGCCCTTCCCCGCACCGCCGGCCCGCCGGGACTGAGCGCGATGCCGGGATCGAGTTCCACGCCGGGATCGAGATTGGCGCCGGGGGCAGGCTCGGCGCCGCCGGGGGCGCCGGCTTCGACGTCAGTAACGGGTAGCGGAGTAAAGAGGGTGGATCCGCGCCTGCTTGCGAGCCTGCTGCCCGCGGCGGCCGTCGCCGTCGAGACATTCGAGGACGATCCCTCGGCCGTGCTGTTCCCCGAGGAGGCCGCGCTGCTGAGCCGCGCGGTCGACAAGAGGCGCCGCGAGTTCACCACCGCCCGGGTATGCGCGCATCGCGCGCTGGAGGGGCTCGGGCTTCCGGCGGCGCCGATCCTGCCCGGTTCCCGCGGCGCACCCGGCTGGCCGGACGGAGTGGTGGGAAGCATCACCCACTGCGCCGGCTACCGGGCGGCCGCGGTGGCCCGGGCGGCGGAGGTCCACACCATCGGCATCGACGCCGAGCCGAACGAACCCACACCCGGCGGGGTGCTGAAGGAGATCACCGTTCCCGCCGAGGAGGGCTGGCTCGCGGCCCTCACCCGCACCCGCCCGGCCGTCTGCTGGGACCGGCTGCTGTTCAGCGCCAAGGAGTCCGTCTACAAGGCGTGGTACCCGCTGGCGGAACGTTGGCTTGGCTTCGGAGACGCCGCCCTCGTGATCCACCCGGGCACCGCACCTATGGGCCCGCCGGCGCCGGGCCCGGCCGCCCGGGGCACCTTCACCGCGAAACTCCTGGTGGCGGGGCCGCGGCTAGCCGGCGGTGAGCTGACCGGCTTCGACGGTCGTTGGCTCTCGGCCCGCGGCCTGCTGGTCACCGCGATCACCGTGCCGCACCTGGACGGCACCCCCGTGACGACGGCATCCCCCCAGACGCACCCTGCCTATCCAGAGGGATAAATCGGGCACGAAAGGCTCTGGAAAGACAAGGAACCGGATCCTGGTCAACCGCCGCCGCACGGACCCGCCGAACGCGACGCTAGGCAGAGTCGTCCACGTCCACGACAATCTCCCCGCCCAGCACGAAGCCTCCGGACAGACGCAGGTCGTCACCGCTCCAGAACCGCCCCGGATCGTACCAGTTCGGATGGCGACCGGACGGCAGCAGGCCCATCGCCTCGTAGGTAACAGCCACGACCTCGGCGCAGTACGCGGTCTCCAGCGCGTACTCGCTCATCATCCGGCGGGGACGCGGAAGCCGGCCACGCAGCCAGCGTGTCGCCAGCCGGGCCGTGGACGGAAACGGCGTGCCGTCGAGCCGTGCGACGGTCCGCAGCACGGCATCCTCCTGCTCGGCGCGGACCGCGGGCTCAAGCTGACGCAGCCAGGCCCGCTGGCCGTAACGGCGCGCCCAGACCTCCACCGCCGCACGCAGGTCGTGCAACTGCACGCCGCGCTGATGCGTGCCCGCCCAGACGTCCGGCAACGATTTCCCCAGCTCGGCGTGCCACATCAGCGGCGGAAGATCGTCAACGACCACCGCCATGCCGACATGGTTCACCGGGCTGTTGGTCGTCGTCTGGATCGCCCGGTCCACCGCCGTGCGGCCGCGGAACAGCCACAGGTCGCCGGTCCGCGTCAGTTCCAGGGCATCGGCCAGGCTGATCCGCGAATCAGGCATGCCGGTAGCATGCCGCAGCCGACGCAAGGGCGCCCTAACCTGGACGGATGAATCGCGCTCGATGGGGAAAGCTGCTCGGCGTGGCCGGACTCGCCGGAGTGGCCGCTACCGGCGTGCTCGTCGCGCGCAGCCAGCGCCGGCGGGTCGCCTACTCCCCCGAGGAGGTCCGCGCCCGCCTGCACGCGCGGCTGGCCGCGTCCGACGCCCCGCAGGCCGACGAGAATGGTTCCACCCTTACCTGATCCTCGGCATCGGGCTCACGGTGCGTTCTCACTCCGGACCCGCCGGACCCGCGCAACCGGCCGCGCGGCGCCGAAAATCGCTGGACGGCACGACTGGGAATGATGAGATCGAGCCTGAGGGGTCTTCGA
>NZ_CDWRCL010000229.1:0-6628 GCF_977927575.1 Frankia sp. CcCS3 | reverse complement strand
AACGGGTAAGGTGCCGTCCACCCGTCACCGACAGCACCTCGCCGTTGATGTGACTGTTGGCGGCCGACCCGAGGTAGGCGACGGCGGAGGCGACGTCCTCGGGCGTGCAGATGCGGCCGGTCGGCGTCTTCGCTGCCTCAGCATCCACGGCCTTCTGGCCGAGCCACGGTGCACTCAGCGCCCGATCGGTCAGGGTGAAGCCGGGCCGTACGACGTTCGTGAGGATGCCGTACCGCGCCTCTCGCGCCGCGAGCACCCGGGCCGCGGTCTCGAGCGATCCCTTCGCCGCGGGGTAGGAGACCGCCGCAGGCAGCGGCTGCTCGACGAGGTCCGAGGACACCAGCACCAGCCGGCCCCACCCGGCGTTCCTCATGCCGGGCAGCACGGCGCCGACCGCTGCCATCGTCCCGGTGACGTTTGCGGTGAGGCTGTCGGTGAGGCTCTCCCACGTCTCGGTCGGCCCCGTCGGCCATGCGACCGCGTTCGCGACCAGGACCGTGATCTCCCCGAGCGTGGTCCGCACCTCACCCACCGCGGCCTCGACCGAGCCGTGGTCCCGCTGGTCCAGCCGCACCGCCACCCCCTTCCCGCCCGTACGGACGATCGCGTCGACGAGGCGCCGGGCACCCTCTTCGTTGTGATGCCAGCCCACGCCGACGTAGGCACCCTCATGCGCGAACAACCTGGCGACCGCGGCGCCGATCGCACCTGACGCCCCCGTGACCAACACGATCCGACCCTCGAACCCAAGATCCATAATCATCCTCCCAAACGATTAGCCGAACACCTATTAGCCAGCTATATATTAGCCGACTATGTAAATATACGATAGCCAGCGTGGACGCAGGCGAAGCCATGCGCCTCAACCGGGCGCTGACCAAGATGGGCAAGCTCTACCGCGCCGCGAGGGCACGCCGATTCGCCGCGCTCGGGCTCCACCCCGGCCAGGACGTGCTGCTGTGGCACCTGGCCCAAGATCGCGGCGGGATGACGATTTCGGAGCTGGCGGCCCGGCTCGGCGTCGAGCCGCCGACCGCGACCCGCAGCCTTGCGCGACTCGAGAAGACCGGGTACTTCCGGCGCGAGCCGGTCGCCACCGACCGCCGCCAGGTGCGCATCGTGGTGACGGATGCGGGCCAGGCGCTGGTACCCGCCATTGAGCAGGCCTGGTCAGAACTCGCCGAGGAGGCCATGGGAGAAGTGAGCGCGCCCGACCGCGAGATCACGATCGACGCGCTCGAGCAGGCCATCGCCAGCCTGCGCGGCGTGATGGGAGACGACGCCCTGGTCGAGGAGTGAGACCGCGCCGATGGCGTGATGGCCGAACATCCGCGGTCCCCCGGTCCATCACGCCTGAAGATCAAGCCAATCGCGGGACCGACGCGGATCTCGACAAGAGCTCAAGGCTCAGCTGGCGCGGCTCCACGACCACCCCCGCCTGTCCGGTCTCACCACTTCAGAGTTCGATCATTATAGCGGTGTCGACGCAGCTCACAGCATATATTTTCTTGGTCGCGTGACGCCTCTGCCGTCATGGTCATGACGCATTGGACGGCTGCCACGAGGCGACTCTCATCGACCGGGTTCGCTCGCCTCCGCGAGAATCCTGGTGATCTCCTCGACAGAATCGCACGCCCCCGCCGCGACGCTGATCACCAGGTCGTAGGCGCCCTCGTTGGTCAGCGTCAGACGGCGGCCGTTAAGACCATAGAAGACGATGAGCGCGGCGAGAGCGAGGCGTTTGTTCCCGTCGACGAGCGCATGGTTACGGGCGAGAGAGTGCAGCAGCGCAGCGGCCTTGCCGTCGAGGGTGGGATACGCGTCGTGACCGAAGACGGTCGCCCGCGGTCGGGCCAGCGCGGATTCGAGCAGGCCATGATCTCGGACCTGGGGCTCGGCTCCGAGCGTCCGTTCGGCGACGTGAAGCAGTTCGGGCAGCGTCAGATAGATCATTCGCCGAGCCGGCGGAGCGCCTCGGCGTACCGCGGAAGCTCCTCGTCCAACACCCGGTCCAGCAGCTCCGCACGGTTGTGCGCCTCGATGTACTCCCGGATCGCCTGCCGGGCGACCTCCTGCATCGACCGCTGCTCCAGCTCGGAGCGGCGCCGCAACGCCTCCGTCTCGGCGTCCGTCAAGCGCAAGGTCATAGCCACGCCCGGAATGGTATCATCAGCGATACCGCCACCGTCGCAATCGTCAAGCGCCGTCCGACAGCCAGCAACATCACCCCCGCAGCAGGTACAGACAGACGCGCGTCAGTAATGTCACTGGTAGCCGGTCACCCGCCGTTCACGCAGTAGCATGGTGGGCGATACTGGGCGGTGTGACGAGCGACGGACAGACCGGGCCGGCAGCCGGCGGTGATGCGCCGCCCCGGCAGCCGTTCGCGCACCTGAGCGCCCCCAACGCGGACGTCTACCGGGAGGTGCTGACGACGTTCGCGCGGGCGCGGGACCGGTTCATCGTCCACATGCGCCCCGAGGACGTGCTCGCGGACCTGGGGCGGCCAGGGCAGACCGAGTCGATCATCGCCGCGCTGGACAAGCTCGTTGAGTGGGGCAACCTGCGGGCCGACCCGGACACCGGCCGGGTGACCACGGTGGCGGACTTCCACCGGGCGCGCTACCTGTACCAGCTGACCCCGGCCGGGCAGACGGCCGAGGAGGCGATCGCCGTCTACGAGGTGGCGATCGGCCGCCGGGGCACCCTGCAGTCGGTGGCGCTGGAGGACATCGCCGCCCAGCTGCGCGCCCTGGTGGAGATGACGGCCGGCGACGCCGCCGATCTCGACCCGGCGAAGGTACACCTGCTGCTGCTGGGGCTGGCGGAGCGGTTCACCGGACTGGCCGACAACGCTCAGGCGTTCATGACGTCCCTCCGCCGAGTGATCGACTTCTCGGACGGTGACGTGGACGCGTTCCTCGCCTACAAGCAACGGCTCATCGACTACATCAACCGGTTCATCGCCGAGCTGGCGAACCGGGGCGCGGAGATCGCCACCCTGCTGGGTCAGGTCGAGGGGGCCGGCGTCGAACGCCTGCTGCTGCTCGCGGCCCGTCGGGAGGCGACCGACGCCGTGCCCGACGTGCCCGAGATATCCGACTCCGAGGTATCCGGGGTATCCGACCCCGGGCGAACCGACGCCGAGCGGATTCGGACCGCCTACGACGCCGCGGTCGCCGCGGCCCTGGACGGCTGGCGCAACCGCTGGCGCGGCCTGCACGACTGGTTCGTGTCGGCGGATTCACGCCGTCCCTCCCAGGCACGGTTGTTGCGGGGCGCGGCGATCACCGCGATCACCCAGCTCATCGACACCGTCGCCGCACTCAACGAGCGCCGTACCGGCCGTCCGGACCGGTCGGCGGACTTCCGCACGCTCGCCCGCTGGTTTGCCGAGGCCCCTGACGACGCGGCGGCCCACCGGCTGTGGCGGGCCGCCTTCGGCCTGGCCTCGGCCCGGCATCTCACCGTCAGCCAGGAGACCGTCGCCGCCTGGCAGGAGGACGAGCCGACACCGAACACGCCGTGGCAGGAGGCGCCGCCGATGCGGATCAGCCCGCAGCTGCGCCGGACCGGTTCCTACGAGCGGCGCGGAACGCCGAACCGGGTCACGGACCGCGCGCAGCAGCGGCGGCTGCTCGCCGAGCAGGCCGCGCGGGAGGCGGAGCAGGCCGCGTCCGCTCGGGCCCGGCTCGCCACCGACGGGCCGGTACTGCTGTCCCAGCTCGGCGTCCTGGACCGGCAGGCGTTCCGGCTGTTCCTCGGCCTGCTCGGGGACGCGCTCGCCGCCAGGCTGCCGGGCGATACCGAGGTGGAGACCACGTCCAGCGACGGCACGGTCCTGATCCGGCTCACCCTCGTCCCCGGCGGGGGGTGGCGCGGATCGAGACCGAGGATGGCGTCCTGGACGGCCCGGAACACACCGTCGAGATCGTCGACCTGGCCGGTGCGGCATCGCGTCCGGCGGCCTGAATGGCCTGAATGGCCTGAACGACAGGAATGACCGAAACCGGCAAAACGATCTGAATGGCCGGATGGACGACCTCGATCCGGTCGTACTCGCCGGTGGGCCGGACCGGCTCGAGCTGCTGGAGACCGGACGGGTGTCCGGATGACGGCGGACTCGGTCGCCGAGGAGAACCGGGCCGCGCGGCGCAGGGCCTTGCGCGCGCTGCTGGCCGGGCCGCTACGCACCGCCGGCGCGGACGACGAGGTCCTGCGGCTGGTCCGCCGGCACGCCTCCGAGCTGCGCGAGTGGCTCGCCGCCGAAACCGGCTGGCGGCTGGTCGTCGACGCCGAGTCGGCGCGGCTGTTCAAGACGGCGGCGACCATCCAGGACGACACGCACCCGGCGCGGGAGGGGAAGGGTCGAGCGCCGTTCGGGCGGCGCCGCTACGTCCTGCTGTGCCTCGCGCTGTCGGTGCTGGAGGCGGCGGACACCCAGATCACCCTTGGCCGGTTGGCCGAAGGGGTGCTGGTCGCGGCGAGCGACCCGGAACTGGCCCGCACCGGGGTCACCTTCACCCTCAGCCGCCGGAACGAACGTTCCGACCTCGTGGCGGTGGTCCGGCTGCTGCTCGCGCTCGGCGTGCTGGATCGGGTCGCCGGCGAGGAGGACGCCTATCTGCGCGACAGCGGCGACGCGTTGTACGACGTACGCCGCAGGGTGCTCGCGTCGCTGCTGACCGGTACCCGCGGCCCGTCGACCATCGACGCCGACGACATCGGGGCGCGGCTCGCCGAGCTGACCCACGAGCCCGTCCCCGACACCGACGACCTGCGCAACCGGTCGCTTCGCCACCGGTTGACCCGCCGGCTGCTCGATGATCCCGTCGTCTATTACGACGAGCTCGCCGAGGACGAGCGCGCCTACCTGATCAGCCAGCGCCGGGCGATCACCAGACGGATCGAGGACGCCACCGGTCTGATCGCCGAGATGCGCGCGGAAGGGATCGCGATGGTCGACCCCGACGACGAGCTCACCGACGTACGGATGCCGGAACAGCGCACCGACGGCCACGTGACCCTGCTGGTCGCCGAGTATCTCGCCGCCCAGCCAGATTCCGCGGGGCCGGTGCCGGTCGGCCGGCTGCGTGGCTACGTTCGGAAGATGGCGGCCGAGCATTCCACCTACTGGCGGCGGGGCGTCACCGAACCGGGTGCCGACGCCGAGCTGCTCGCCATGGCGCTGGACAAGCTGCGCGCTGCGGCTGGTCACGGACGTGCCGGGCCAGGCCGGCGAACCACCGGCGGTGCTCGCCCGGCCCGCGATCACGCGCTACGCCGTCGAGGCGCCGACGATCCACGACAGCCGGGCGGGCGGCGCCGGTCCGGTCAGAAGCGGTCCGGTCAGAAGGAAGAAGACGAGCCGCCGATGAGCACCTCGCCCCGTGTGCCCGCGGCACCGACCCGCGCGTCCACGACATCGGCACCGGCATCGGCCACGACACCGTCCCCGGCCTCGACCGCGATTCCCGTTCCGGCCCGAGAGGACCGCTGGCAGCCGCTGCGCGCCGGCCTCGTCGACCTCTTCTACTACGACGTGGAAGAATTCCACTTCCACGACGGGCGGCTGCTGCTGCGCGGCAACAACGGTACCGGCAAGTCGAAGGTCCTGGCGCTGACGCTCCCGTTCCTGCTGGACGGCGAGCTGGCCGCGCACCGGGTCGAACCGGACGGTGACCGCAACAAGCGGATGGAATGGAACCTGCTGCTGGGCGGCCGGCACCCGCATCCCGAGCGGCTCGGCTACACCTGGCTGGAGTTCGGCCGGCTGGGCGGTGACGGCGTCCCCGAGTACCGCACGATCGGGGCCGGTCTGAAGGCGGTCAGCGGGCGCGGCATCGTCCGGCACTGGTTCTTCGTGACCCGCCAACGGATCGGTCCGCAGCTGTCCCGGGTCGGCCCGACCCGGGTGCCGCTGACCAGGGACAAACTAAAAGACGCCGTCGACGGCCACGGCGCGGTGTATGACACCGCGTCGGACTACCGCCGTGCCGTGGACGAATCGCTGTTCGGTCTCAGCGGGCACCGGTACGAGGCCCTGGTCAACCTCCTGATCCAGCTACGCCAGCCGCAGCTGTCCAAGAAGCCCGACGAGAAGCTGCTCTCCCGGGCACTCACCGAGGCGTTGCCGCCGCTGGACCCCGCGCTCGTGGTCACCGTGGCCGAGGCGTTCCGGGGCCTGGACGAGGAACGGGAGACGCTGCGCGCCCTCGCCGAGGCGGAAACGGCGGCGCAGGCGTTCCTGACCCACTACCGCCGGTACGCCCGGGTGGCCGCGAAACGGTACGCCGCCCCGCCGCGACAGGCGCACAGCCGCTACGAGCAGCACGGGCGGGATCTCGCCGAGGCCGACGCCGCGCATCAGGCGGCGGTCGAGGCCCTGACGGCCGCGCAGCAGGCGCTCACCGAGGTGGAGGAGGCGAAGGCCACACTGACCGCCCGGCGGGACGCGCTGCGGGACAGCCCGGAGATGCGCGACGCGGCGGCGCTGCGGGGCGCCGAGGAGGATGCCGGGCAGCTCGCCCGGTTCGCCGCCCAGCGGGACCGGGACAGCCGGGCCGCGGCCGAGGCCGCCGGCGACCGGAAGCGCCGGCTCACGGGGGCGGAACGCACGGTCCAGGCC
>NZ_CDWRCL010000228.1:0-6638 GCF_977927575.1 Frankia sp. CcCS3 | reverse complement strand
CCAACATTACGCACAGTTACCAAACTGGCTGGGGTCTCACGCCCACCCCGGTTAACTTCGAAGACCCACGTTACGGAGCTGAACCGCGGCAACGCACGATGGTGGAAAAAGTCGACTTCACCGACGACGCCGCGACGCTGACGACAAGGGCCGGCGAACGGATCCGCGTTCGCTACGTCGTCGACGCCTCAGGACGCAACTCCGTGTTGGCGAACCAGTTCGCCCTGCGAGAAGACCCCTGCCGGTTCCGGACGAACTCCCGCACCCTGTTCACCCACATGGTGGGGGTCACCCCCTTCGACGAGGTGACCCTCCCGAGCGGGCAGCCGTCGCTGTGGCACCAGGGCACCCTGCACCATCTGTTCGACGGCGGGTGGCTGTGGGTGATCCCGTTCGACAATCACCAGCGGGCCACCAAGGAGTCGAAATGAAATAACTTGCGCGTTTCGAACCCTCCACAGGCCTGTGACCTGCGATGATGCTCTCGATCACGTATTTGTTACTTCATTACGTCCCCCAACCCACTGTGCAGCGTCGGGCTCAACCTTGACTCGCGACGCTTCCCCAGGGATCCCTCGGTACCAGCCGAGCAGGAATGGAACGCTTATCTCGAGCGGTTCCCCAGTATCGCGCGCCAGTTCGCCGGTGCCCGGCCCGCCTGGGACTGGATCTCCACCGGTCGCACCCAGTACTCCAGCTCACGGACGGTCGGTGACCGCTGGGCGATGATGTCCCACGCAGCCGGGGCGATCGACGCGCTGTTCTCCCGTGGCATGGCCAACACCATGCAGGTCATCTACGCCCTCGCACCAGTTCTGATGGAGGCCCTCGCCGACGACGACTTCTCGGCGGAACGCTTCGGCCACATCGACACGCTCAACCAGACGATCCTGGACGTCAACGATAAGCTCGTACACGGCTCCTACATCTCGTTCCGCGATTTCGACCTGTGGCGGGCGTGGTCGAAGGTGTGGTTCCTCGGCTGGAACATGGGCATCTCCCGGCTTGTCGGAACCTACTTCGGCTATCTGGAAAAGGGCGATCCGGCGCTGTTCGACCGCCTGCTCGACGCGCCACATCTGGGCACCTTCTGCCCCGACCTGCCGGAATTCCAGCCCTTCTTCGACTCGCTCAACGCCGTGATGGACGAGGTCGAGGCCGGCCGGCTGGCCCCAGCCGCCGCCGTCGAGCGGCTCGCCACTCTGCTGGGCGGCGCCGACTTCCTCCCCACTCCGCTCCGGCTGGGCGATGTGCTGCGCCGCTGGCACGACGGCTCCTTCGAAGCCCAGCGCCGCATGTACGAGTGGGGGCGCACGAGTTCCCCCGAGCCGCTCCGCCGCTGGTACGAGTACGACCTCGACGATCTACTCACCCGCACGGGTGGGGTGCCCACTCCGGCAATCCTCTAAAGGCCGGGCCGCTAAGGGGACGTAATGAAGTAACAAATACGTGATCGAGAGCATCATCGCAGGTCACAGGCCTGTGGAGGGTTCGAAACGCGCAAGTTATTTCATTTCGACTCCTAAAGGCCGGGCCTCTAAAGGCCGGGGCCGTCCCGCGTCCATCCGCGACGGGATCGTCCTAATCGATGGTACCCGCGGGACGGCGAGAACAGCCCGGAGGACGACGATACGATCGGCGTCCTCGCCCTCTGCCCGGGCCAGAGGCATGGAGGGAGCCGCGGTGATGGAGACAATCATCCAGAATCGGGAGGACCGGATCCGGACGACGCCGGATCCGGCGTCGCCGTCCGTCCGCACCACGCCCCATTCACCGGCCTCCGCCCTGCTGGCGGCGCGGGTCATCGAGAAGATGCTGGGCGAGCTGACGTTCCACCATCTCGGCATCCTCGTCGCGGACCTCGATGCTGCCCGGGAACGATACGCCGTCTCCCTCCGGGTCGACGCGTGGGAGTCGCGGGTCGTCTCCGGCCCCGCCCTCTGGCGCGATCGACCGATCATGATCAAGAACGTCCGGATCGCGTTCGGCCGCTTCGGCAGCAGCCTGGTCGAGTTGGTGGAACCCGGCGACCGGCCGTGGACAGGGCGGGAAATTCTCGACCAATGCGGCGAGGGAATGTTCTCCATCGGCTACGAGGTCGACGACCTGCCGGCGTGCCTGCACCGGGCGGTCGCCGCGGGATGCCTGGTCGAGCAGCTCCGGCCGGACGCGCGGAACCCGCGACAGGCCTATCTCGACGCGGGTTCCGGACTACTGATCGAACTCATCCCCGGGGGCGCCGGACGGGACGGTTGGTGATTATTGTCCGAAACCTGCCGTCTTCGTGGACTTGTCTCGGCGGCCATCCAAATGTCATCATCAATCGAGGCCGCCCGGCACCCCCCGAGCCGGGCGGCCTCTCTGTGGGTACGGGCCTCCCGATGTTCCGCGGGCGTATCCAGGTCGCCCCGCGGGCTTGAGCGCGCCCTCCGCGACAAAGCGATCCATGCCGGCGACGAAGGCGCGCGCGTCCTCGGCGGGCCAGTCGTCGAGCATGCGCTGGAAGACGTCAGCCAGCCGACGCCGAGAGCGATCGATGGCGGCCCGGCCCTCGTCGGTGAGCGTCAGGCGGACCGCGCGGGCGTCATCGGGATCGGCCGAACGGAGCAGCAACCCGAGCGCCTCGAGACGATCACTGTGCCGACTCGCCACCGAACGGTCGATGCCGATCTCCATGCTCAGCTTGCGCGCCGTGGTCGGGCCCGTGCGGGCCAGACCGTTGAGCACGGGGTAGACAGCCTCGTCGAGTCCGACGTCCGCCGAGGAGAGCAGCTCCCCGAACAGACGCGTCCGATTCGGCCGGGTGAGGAGAAGTCCGAGCGATGCCGCGAGCCTCGCGCCGTCGTCTGAACCCACCACACGACCCTACTCTGCGTGCACCATGCATCAATTCGCGCGGGGCGCGGATCCACACAAGGGCACGGATCCACGCGGGGCAGCGACCCACGCGGGGCGTCGGCGGCGCGCGCGAGCGACGAAGACGAACGGGAGGAGGTGCGATGGCTCACACCCGACCCGACGGAAGGGGGGCGACTCCCGGGCGCGGCAGAATTGCCGCGGCGGCCCGTGCAGAACCACCGCAACGCACCACCGCAAGGCACCAGGCAGGCGCTAGCACGCGACCGCGGATCCGGAAGGCACACCTTGACGGGCATGCTCACAGCGCAGCGGACGAGCCCGATCGAGCGGATCACCGCCGATCATCGACGGGTCTCGGTGGACCTCGGCTCACGCAGCTATCCGATCGATATCGGTCCCGGGGTCCGCCGAATCCTGCCCGACATCGTCGCGCGGATCGGCGCCCGGCGGGCCGTCATCGTCTCGGCGCGGCCGCAGGACGCGGTCCCCGACCCGGGCGTGCCGGTGCTGCGGCTGGCCGCACGGGACGGCGAGACGGACAAGAACCTGTCGAACGTCGAGGCGCTCTGCGGCCGGTTCGCGGCTTTCGGGCTGACCCGGTCAGACGTCGCATCTCCTGCGGCGGAGGGACCACCACGGACGTCGTCGGGCTCGCTGCGGCGCTGTACCACCGCGGCGTGGCGGTGGTACACCTCCCGACATCCCTGCTCGCCCAGGTGGACGCGAGCGTCGGCGGGAAGACGGCGGTGAACCTGCCCGCCGGCAAGAACCTCCTCGGCGCCTACTGGCAACCCAGCGCCGTCCTCTGCGACACCGACTACCTGCGGACCCTGCCCCAGCGGGAGTGGATCAACGGCTACGGCGAGATCGCGCGGGCCCACTCCATCGGCACCGGGGACCTACGCGGTCTGCCGGTGACGGAGCAGATCGCCGCCAGCGTGGCGCTCAAGGCCGCCGTCGTCGCCCGGGACGAACGGGACTCGAGCCTGCGCCACATCCTCAACTACGGCCACACCCTGGGGCATGCCCTGGAGCGCGCCACCGACTTCGCGCTGCGCCACGGTGAGGCGGTGGCGATCGGCACCGTATTCGCCGGCCGTCTCGCCGGGGAGCTCGGCCGGATCGGGGACGATCGGGTCCGCGAGCACCTGGACGTGGTCCGCGGGTACGGGCTGCCGACGGCACTGCCCACTGAGGCGGACGCCGCCGAGCTCGTCGCCGTGATGCGTCTGGACAAGAAGTCGACGAACACCGGCCTCACCTTCGTGCTCGACGGCGCGGACGGCCCACAGCTGGTGGGCGACATTCCGGAAGACCTGGTCATGAAGACGCTCGGCGACATGCCGCGCGGGCCGCTGGCCTGACGCCCATGCCACCGGCCCCGCGTGCCATCACGGGCACCACCCGCCTGTTCGCCGTCGTCGGGGATCCCGTCAAGCAGGTACAGGCGCCGTCGTTACTTAATCCGCTGTTCGACGAACTCGGGCTCGACGCCGTCCTCGTACCGGTGCACGCCCGGCCGGCGGACTTCCCCGCCGTACTCGATGGACTCCGGCGCATCGAGAACCTGGACGGCATCCTGATCACGATTCCGCACAAGGTCGCCGCCTGCGCCCTCGCCGACGAACGCAGTCCGGCGGCCGCGATCAGCGGGAGCGCCAACGCACTGCGCCGCGGCTCGTCCGGGCGCTGGCAGGCCGACAACTTCGACGGAGCGGGATTCGTCCGGGGGCTGACGGCCGCCGGACGCCCGGTGGCCGGAACGCGGGTCTCGCTAGTGGGCGCGGGCGGCGCCGGCAGCGCCATCGCGGCCGCGCTGCTCGACGCCGGCAGCACGCGGCTGTCGATCTACGATCCGGACCGGGAGAAGCGCGACGGCCTGCTCGCCCGCCTCGACGAGCACTGGCCGGGCCGCGCCGTCGGCGTCGCGGCACCCCTGCTGCACGATGTCGATCTCGCGGTGAACGCCACGCCGCTCGGCCTGCGTCCAGACGATCCGCTCCCCTTCCCGCCGGACGGGCTCGCGGCGGGCTGCGTCGTGGCGGACATCATCATGAAACCGCCCGACACCCGCCTGCTGCGGGCCGCGGCCGCACTCGGCCTGCCGACCCATCCGGGCATCCACATGCTCGCCCACCAGATCGGCTTCTACCGCTCGTTCTTCGATCTCGTCCCGGCGGCACCCGCCTGACGATCTGCGAGGGCTCATGCGTGCACAACCTCTAACCGGCTGTCTGGGTATCGACGTGGGCGGCACCAAGGTCGCGCTGCGCATCGAGGCCGCACAGGCCGTGGCGGACCCGACGGGAGGCGACGAGCAGGTCGGCCCGGCCAGGCCGAGCGGACTGGACGGACCGGACGGACCGGACGGTCGCGTCAGGCCGGTGGAGACAACCTTCCAGTGGTCGCCGTCGGCGACCGCCACCCAGGACATCGACGATCTCGCCGCACACGTTGCCGCGCTGACCGCCCGATGGGGCGGTCGGGTCGACGCCGTCGGCGTGGCGATGCCCGCAACCATCAACGCCGCCGGCCGGGTCACAACATGGCCGGGCCGGCCGGCCTGGACCGGGCTCGACCTCGGCGCCGCGCTGCGGGATCTGCTGCCGGGCACCACCGTGGTCTGCGGCGACGACGGCGATCTGGCCGCGCTCGCGGAGGCGGACGCGGCCGGCTGTGAGAACGTGGTCTACCTGGGGGTCGGGACGGGCGTCGGCGGCGGGATCGTGCTCGGCGGCCGGTCCTGCCCGGGGCCCGGTCGCGGCTCCAGCGAGATCGGACATCTGATCATCTCGTCCGGCGGGCCCAGCTGTGACTGCGGCCGCCGCGGATGTGTGCAGGCAACCGCATCCGGGCCGGCCACCCTGCGCCGGGCCGCCCAGCGGCGTGGTGAGGAGGTGACCTTCGCGGACCTGCGCGCAGCCTGGCTCGCGGCCGACCCCTGGGCGGTGCGGACAGTGGGCGAGAGCGCCGCGGCGATCGCCACGGCCGTCGTCGGGCTGACCGAACTGCTGCATCCCGCGATGGCGATGGTCGGCGGCGGGTTCGCGGCCGGCCTGCCTGGATTTCCGCAGGCGGTCGCCGAGCATGCCCAGGCCCTTGCCCGCCCGGGACATCCGCCCGCGCCCATCCGCCCGGCGCTGCTGGGCGGCCTGTCCTCCCTGTTCGGAGCGCTCCTGGCGGCTCAGCCGCCGGCGAGGATCGGTCGGCCGGCCTGAGCCGCGGGGACACCGGCGGTGCCGGCGGGTTCGACCGGGTGCGGCCGGAGAAGGGACAGCAACTCCGCGGGCCGGCGCAGCACCGCGTCCGGCTCGGCCGCGACCAGCTCGGCGCCGTCCGCCTCGCCCCACAGCGCGGCCACCGCCATCACGCCGGCCGCACGCGCGCTCTCCAGGTCGGCGACCGCGTCCCCGATCATCATCGCCTCACTCGGCGCCACGCCCAACAGTTCGAGTGCCCGGTTCACGATGTCCGGCGCCGGTTTGGGACGGGCGATCTCATCAGAGCCGATGACATAATTGAAGATCGGCAAAATGTCGAGCTCACCCAGCAGGTGCCGGGCCCGTGGACCGGCCTTGCCGGTGGCGACCGCGAGCCCGAGGCCGCGCTCGTGCAGGGTCCGCAGCAGCGCGGCGATCCCTTCGAAAAGCACCACCTGGTGGGCCAGCCGATAGCTCTCGCGGACGAACGGCTCCTCCATCTCCAGCGGCAGATTCATAATCCGCATGATGTCCGGGAAGTACCGTCCCAGGTGCCGGTTGTACTCCTCGAACGGGGGC
>NZ_CDWRCL010000227.1:0-6670 GCF_977927575.1 Frankia sp. CcCS3 | reverse complement strand
CCTTCGGCTACCGCAACCCCGAAAACCAGCGGCTACGAACACGCTGCGCAACCACCCGCCGAGCCCGCAGATGCCTCAAACCCGCTTAACTTCGAAGAGCCGCGATATCGTACTGGGTGGCGACGCCTACTTCGGTCAGCGCCTGGTTGCTGCCGATATTGCCACTGAACAGCTCGGCGCGAAGATTTTCGACCACCGCATCTATGAGCGATACCGGCTGTACAGGGCGGCGCATCACCCAGTCACCTTCCAGTACATGCGAGTCAGGCGGGTTGGTGACCCTCATGGAATCAACACGAGCTAGCCGAGATTACAACCGTCAGTCGTAGCCCCGCGCGGTCTCGCCCATCCCGCCCAGACTCGCCCATCCCGCCCAGGACGCCGATCGCCCGACCGGTCGGCGAGCGCGGTCTCGACCTCGGTGGGCCTACCTCACGGCGGGCCGCATCGGCCAGCAGCGCCGTGAACCGCACCCACCCATGAGGGCCGGGCCTGTCAGGGCTGAACCGCCCCGGGCTCTTAACAGCCCGGGGCGGTTCCGGTTCAGCCGCCAACGTGAGCCGCGTTCTCAGGTATTCAGCTCCGGGGTGTCGCGGGTCGGGGTGAACTCGGGGGTGGCATGGTAGTCGACCGCGCCGGCCGCCTGCGGGTAGTGCAGGTCGAAGGCGGGCCGCTCGGAGCGGATCCGCGGCAGCGAGGTGAAGTTGTGCCGCGGTGGTGGGCAGGACGTCGCCCATTCCAGCGAGTTGCCGAAGCCCCACGGGTCGTCCACTGTCACGACCCGACCCTTCCGGTACGACCACCACAGGTTGTACAGCAGCGGCAGGGTCGACAGCGCAAGCAGGGAGCTGCCAGCGGTGGCGATGGTGTTCAGCGTGGTGAAGCCGTCGTCCGGGCCGTAGTCGGCGTATCTGCGCGGCAGGCCCTTGACACCGAGCCAGTGATCCACCAGGAAGGTCAGGTGGAAGCCGAAGAACATCGTCCAGAAGTGCACCTTCGCGAGCCGCTCGTTCAACATCCGGCCGGTGACCTTCGGGAACCAAAAGTACACCCCGCCGAAGCCGGCGAACAACAGGCCGGCGACGACGTAGTGGAAGTGGCCGACGACGAAGTAGCTGTCCGAGACGTGGAAGTCGATCGGCGGGCTGGCCAGCAGAACACCGGTTAGACCACCGAACAGGAACGTCACCAGAAAGCCGACGGCGAACAACATCGGCGCCTCGAAGGTGAGCTGTCCGCGCCACATCGTGCCGATCCAGTTGAAGAACTTGACCCCGGTGGGCACCGCGATCAGGAACGTCAGGAAAGCGAAGAACGGCAGCAGCGCCGCGCCGGTGACGTACATGTGATGCGCCCACACAGCGATCGCCAGCGCCCCGATGCCGATGGTCGCGTAGACCAGTCCCTTGTAGCCGAACAACGGCTTGCGGGAGAACACCGGGATGATCTCCGTGATGATCCCGAAGAAGGGCAGGGCGATGATGTACACCTCGGGATGCCCGAAGAACCAGAACAGGTGTTGCCAGAGGACGGCGCCGCCGTTACCCGGGTCGAAGATGTGCGCGCCGAACCGGCGGTCGAACTCCAGGGCGAGTAGCGCGGCCGCGAGCACCGGGAAGGCGACCAGCACCAGGATCGAGGTCACCAGCAGGTTCCAGCAGAAGATCGGCAGCCGGAACATCGTCATGCCGGGCGCCCGCAGGCAAAGGATCGTCGTGATGAAGTTGACCGCGCCCAGGATGGTACCCAGACCGGAGACGGTCAGACCCAGCACCCACAGGTCACTGCCGACGCCCGGCGAGTAGGCGGCGTTCGACAGCGGCGTATAGGCGAACCAGCCGAAGGAGGCGGCGCCGTTCGGCGTAAGGAAGCCCGCGGTGACCGTCAGGCTGCCGAACAGGAACAGCCAGAACGACAACGCGTTCAGCCGTGGAAAGGCCACGTCAGGCGAGCCGATCTGCAGCGGGATCAGGTAGTTCGCGAACGCAAACGCGATCGGCGTCGCGAACATCAGCAGCATCAGCGTGCCGTGCATCGTGAAAACCTGATTGTACTGCTCGTTCGACAGGTACTGCAGACCCGGCTGGGTGAGCTCGGCCCGGATGAGCATCGCCAGAATTCCAGCGAACGCGAAGAATACCAGCGAGGTCATGAAGTACAGCAGGGCGATGTCCTTGTGCGACGTCGTCCGCAGGTACTGCGCCAGGGTTTTCACAACCCCGGGCGGGAGCTCGCCCGCCGGCGGGCCCGTGTGCCCGGCCGGTCTATCGTGCACAAGTGTCACATTCCGCTCCCGATGGTGTTGCCGCTGCCGGCGCTAGTCACGTTATCCGCGCACCGGTTGCCGCGGCACGGCCTGACGTCCCACATTCGGAGGAACTCCGGCACCCGGACCGGGCGCAGAACGTCCTGCGCCAGGCAGGCCCACCATTATTCGTTGGCCGTTCTCGCGGGTCTGTCGGTGGGGCTTTCTTACCGCTGGCGTCGTTTCCATTCCCTTGCTACCGGCTGCTCTCACTTGTTGTTGCCGGGTGGGCGCGGACGTGCAGGCGTTCGCCCTGGGGGCCGAACAGGCTGAGGGCTTCGGCGGGCCGCGGGGTGGGGTTGCTGAAGGCGTGGGAACTCCGCGACCTCGCCGGGGGGTGGGAACGATGTCGTGCTCGCCGAGCTGCAGGCGCAGCCGTCCGGACAGGACGTAGAACCATTCGTAGCCCTCGTGGGCCTGCCGTTGCGGTTCGCGGGCGGGCCAGTGCGCCGGGATGGTCATTTTGTAGGCCTGCAGCTCGCCGGGTCGGCGGGTGAGCGGGATGAGCGTCATGCCGTTGCGTTCGATCGGGCGGGGGTGGATGCGCGGGTCGGCGGTTGGCGTGCCGACCAGCTCGTCCAGCGGCACCTGGTGGGGGCGTGCCAGCGGCAGCAGCAGTTCCAGGGTGAGCCGGCGCTGGCCGGACTCCAGGCGGGACAAGGTGCTGACCGAGATCCCGGTGGCCTGGGACAGCTGCGGCAGCGTCACCCCGCGCCGGTGGCGCAGCGCGCGTAGCCGCGGGCCCACCGCCGCCAGGACGCCGTCGAGGTCGGGCACATCATTGAATCTACGAGGATTCCTGACGGGGTCCGCGCGACGGATGTCGCGCGGACCCTGGCCGAGTCAGCGCGCGAGCCACCCCCGGTAGGTGGTCCTGGCGATGGCGGCGCCGTCCTTGGCGATGAGGGCGTCGCCCGAGGCCGCGGCGAATATGCCGGCGCTGTTGTCGGTGACGACGGTGCGATGGTCACCGTGGGCGGCGAGGGTGATCTTGCCAAGTTCGTCGAGCGCGAAGACCTCGGGGCCGGCGACGTTGCGGGTGCCCTGCAGCGGGGTGCCCACGCTGACGTCGGCCACGGCCTGGGCGACGTCGACCGCGGCGATGGGTTGGACGCGCGTGGCGGGCAGGCGGACGGTGTTCTCGTCGGTGGTCCAAGACAGCGCCGCGTCGATGAACTCGAAGAACTGCGTGGCGCGGACGATCGAGTACGGCACGGGGCCGGCCTTGAGGATGTTCTCCTGCAGCACCTTGGCGCGATAGTAGACCAGGCCCGGCACCTGGTCGGCGCCCACGATCGAGAGGATGACGGCGTGGCTGACGCCGGCGGCCTTGGCGGCTGTGAGCAGGTTGTCCATGGTCGTCTGGAAGAACGCGGGCGAGGCGTCGTCGAAGGTCGGCGAGTTCGTCAGGTTGACGACGACATCGGCCCCCTCCATCGCCTCGGGCAGGCCCTGCCCGCGCAGCAGGTCCACGCCGGTGGACGGCGAGTGCGGCACTGCCTCGTGCCCGCTCGCGTTCAGGATCCGGACCACCTTCGATCCGATGAGCCCGGTCCCACCGATGACAGCGATCTTCATCTTCTTGGCCTTCCGGTTTCGCGGAGGTGAAATGTCCGAGTATGTGGGTACGACGGGGCGGTCTAGCTGAGCTCACGGTCAGTTTGTGCGCGAGGCTCGGCGGTTCTTACGCCGGACGAGCTCCTCCTCGTCCACGAGCGAAAGCATCGGTTTGCCCGGTTCGCAGAACATGGTGACGGTGAAGCGCACGGGGATGTCGTCGCGGTTGTTGCCGTCCTGGTAGTGGATGACGTCGCCACCCGGCTCCCAGAACGGATCGCCGGCCCGGACGGCACGCGCCGGCTCACCTTCGAGCTCGAACACCATCTCGCCGTCCAGCACATAGCCGAAGGCCGGTCCGGTGTGCCGGTGCGGAGGGGTACCAGGTGATTTCCCAGACCTGACCGGTCGCACGCCAAGGCTCAGGAAGAGACCGCTGACGCCATGACCGAGGCCAGCAGAAGATCAGCCGCATCGAGTCAAGGCGCCGACACCGATCTCCGGGCGGACCGCCAGCACGATCACCCCGGGAGGGAACCGGAACCTCGCGAACTCCGACACCGGCAGCGGCGGAGCGACCGCACCTCGAACCATCACCTGATCATGCCCAAGTACCAGCACGCAGGTCCCGCCTTGGCCGCATGCAACAGAGCCGATTGACCTGTGGTTTGGCCTTTGCTGGTCACGTGCCCGCGCGCACCTGCGCGCGTCCCCCCGCTGGGACCGCGCTCGGTCAGGGCGGCCCCGCTCCGCCGGAGACACTCGCGACCGCCTCGGCCTCCGGCATCGCTGGCTGGGGGGTGAAGAGCACCGCGGTGCGGGCCGCCGTGCCGCGCGCCCACCGGCCGGTGGTGAGCACGTCAAGCACGGCGATGGCGAGCCCACAGCCAACCATGATCCACCAGGCGGGCGCGCTGGTCGGGTCGATGGTCGTCACGCCAGGACGGCCCGCAACGTGATGCGCGGCTACCGAGCCGAAGATCGCGACGCCGAGCGCCATGCCGATCTGCCGGCTGGTACCGGAGACCGCTGCCGCGACGCCGGCTTGGGCGACCGGCATCCCGGACACCGCGATATTCGTGGTCGGTGCGTTGACCATCCCAAACCCGACGCCGAAGAGTACGTAGGCGCAGATGACCGGCGCCAGGCTGGTCTGCGTCCCCAGGAGGGATAGCAGGACGCCGCTGGCCTGCAACGCCATCCCGGCGGTGATCAACGACGGCCGCGGCCCGTGGCTGGCCACGAGCCGGCCGGAAATCGGCGGCGTCACCGCCGCGAGGGCCGCCATCGGTAGCGTCAGCAGGCCGGCGTGCAGTGCCGAGTAGCCGCGCACGACCTGCAGATAGAGCGTGTTCAGGAAGAGGAAGCCGCCTAACGCCGCGAAGGCGCAGAGCGCGATGACGGTGGCACCGGCAAACGGATCGCTGCGGAAGAACCGCACATCCAGCAGGGCGTCCTGGCGCCGCGTCTCGCACACGACGAGCCCGGTCAGGGCAAGGGCGGCGACGATGAACATGACGATCGTCCGGGGGGCCGCCCAGCCGGCGGCCGGCGCCTCGATGATTGCGTAAGCGAGGGTGCCGAGGGTGACGGCGACGAGCGCCTGGCCCGCCGGGTCGAACCGCCGGGCCCGCGGCGCCCTCGACTCGGGCACGTACCGGCCGGTGAGCACCATCGCGACGATGCCGATCGGCACGTTGATCCAGAAGATCGACCGCCAGCCGACCGTGTCGACCAGCAGGCCGCCGAGAACCGGTCCCAGTGCCATGCTCAGGCCGATCACCCCGCCCCACATGCCGATCGCGCGCACCCGCTCCCGGGGCTCGATGAAGGTGTTGGTGATGATCGCCAGCGCGACCGGGTTGAGCATCGACCCGCCGACCGCCTGGATCATCCGGAACGCGATCAACCAGCCAAGCCCAGGTGCCAGGCTACATAGCAGCGACCCGAAGGAGAACAGCGTCAGCCCGGTCTGGAACACGCGCCTGCGCCCGAACCGGTCGCCCATCGAGCCGGAGAAGAGCAGCAGGCTTGCCAGCACCAGGCCGTAGGCGTCAATCGTCCGCTGCAGCCCGGAGTCGGCGGCATGGAGGTCGTTCCTGATCGACGGCAGGGCGACGTTGAGGATCGTCGCGTCCAGCGCGACAATGAACAGGCTCGAGCAGCAGATCACCAGCACCACGTGCCGCCGGCCCTTACCCAGCTCGGGCGGCATCGACGCCATCAGCGTTCCGATCGTTGTAGGACGCAAAGTAGGCGAGGTGAGAGCGCCTCATAGGCGACTCCATTCCATTGGCGGTTGGCTCTCCCGACCACCGGCAGGGCCACGATCTGACCGACCGCGCCCACACCGCCGCCGGCCCTCTCCCTGCCGGCCCTCTCCCTGACGACCTACGTGACATTCTCATAACAATACTGACTCCTCGTGGTTGGCCGGAATCTGTAGTTAGCCGATTACGGTTGCTGCTGGGTTGGTGGTGACTGGGAGTAGCCGGGTGGGGCGGGCGTAGGTGACGCGGCGGCGGACGTCGCTGACGGCCCTGTTGGCCAGATGGACGACGTGGAACGGGCCGACGGCCAGCGCCGCGGGTGGCAGCGCCTCGCGGGCGGCGGCCTCGTTCTCTACCCCGACCCACGGCTACACCAGCCACCACCAGGCATCATAGAAGGTCAGCGGCCAAATACGCCGTCCGGCGAACCGCGAAGAGCCCCAATACCGGCTCTTCGAAGTTAAGCGGGTTTGAGGCATCTGCGGGCTCGGCGGGTGGTTGCGCAGCGTGTCGTAGCCGCTGGTTTTTGGGGTTGCGG
>NZ_CDWRCL010000226.1:0-6709 GCF_977927575.1 Frankia sp. CcCS3 | reverse complement strand
AACACCGGGAACACCGGGCCGTCACCGGGCGTCATCGACTTGCCGCGACCAGTTCCTTCATCGACACGGAGATATCGGCGAAACGCTCCCGATCCGGGATACCGTCGGCCGCCATCAACCGGCGACCGGCGACCATGTCCATCGGGCGCCCCACGGTGACCAGCGCTTCGAGACGGCCGTCCCGGGCGAACCACCCGGCCGACCAGCCGGGCGGACGCCCGCCGCCGGGCGGCACGACGACGCCCGGATCGCCCCGGAACACCAGGTCGGCCTCCGCCGAGGGCAGTCCCGCGAACTGCACCATGCGGCCGAACTGTTCCGACCAGAAGTAGGGCACCGGGTCGTAGACGGCCTCCCCACCGAGCAGCGTGGTGACCGCGACCGCGGGCGACTGCTGGGCGCAGTCCCAGTGCTCGGCCCGCAGCCGCCGCCCGTAGCGACGCGACCACCAGGCGGCACAGTCACCGACCGCGACCACCGGCGGCGGGTCGCCGTCGGCATCGTCGGCACCATGGGCCCACTGGGCGGCGAGATGCTCGTCGACCACAACTCCCCGGTCGAGGGCGAGCCCGGAACCGGGGAGCCAGGCGATACCGGGCCGCACCCCGACGCCGACGACGACCTCGTCCGCGATCAGCTCCTCACCGCCGGCCAGCACCAGCCCGTCGGGGGTGACCCGCTCCACGGCCGTAGCCAGGCGCAGGGTGACCCCGGCCCGGGCGTACCACGCGATCGTGCACCGGCCCACCTGCGCGCCGAGCGCGGCGAACAGCGGCGAGGCGGCCGCCTCCACGACGGTGACCTCGGCACCGATCGCTGCCGCCGCCGTGGCGACCTCCGCGCCGATCCAGCCGGCACCGACGATGACGAGCCGGACGCCGGGGCGCAGAGCGTCACGCAGGCGCCGGGCGTCGTCAATGGAACGCAGGACCCGCTGCGGGCCGTCGCCCGGCAGGGTTACCGGCTCAGCTCCCGTCGCCAGCACCAGGCCGTCGTAGTCCAGCGGCCCCGTGTCGGTCTCCACGGTGCCCGGTCGCAGGCCGGTCGCCCGCCGCCCGAGGCACACCTCGACCCCGTCGAGGTCGAAGGGCAACGTCGTGTCGTCGATACGGCCGGAGAGCACGGCCTTGGACAGGGGCGGACGATCGTAGGGCCGGTGCGGCTCCGCCCCGAGCAGGATCACCTCTCCCGCGAAACCACGTGCGCGCACCTCGGCGGCGGCCCGGCCCCCCGCCATTCCCGCGCCCACGACGACTATTCGCTGCATTCGAGCAGACTATCGATGACCCGCGACGCCGGGCCGCCGTCACCGCACCGGGTCGACGAGCGGAAAGGCGTCCTTCCACACCGGCTCGTACCCGGTTTCGGCGAGCATCGCGGCGATCTGTGCCGGCGAACGCTCGTCGGAGATCGAGAACTGTTCCTGGGCCGTGCCGGGCGTGGTGTAGCCGCCGGGTTCGGTGGAGGAACCGGCGCTCATGGTGGTCACGGCGATGCGGACGAGCCCGTCGCGCAGCACCGCCGGCTCCCGGGTCGACAGCGACAGCGCCAGGTCCGGCTCGAACAGGCGCAGGGCCGCGTACGCCTGGACGAACTCCGCGTCGCCGACGACGACGACCGGCGGGAACCCGCTGGCACTCGGCTTGATGCGCGGCAGCGCGATCGAGACCTCGGTCCGCCAGTAGCGACGGGAGAGAAAGGATGCGTGCGCGGCCAGCGCGAGCACGTCAGCGCGCCAGTCCGGGGCGAGCCCGAGCAGCGCGCCGATCCCGAGCCGGCGCGCCCCGGCCCGCGCGGCCCGTTCGAACGAGGACAGCCGCCGGTCGTAGTCACGCTTCCAGCCGGCGACATGCACCTCGGCGTAGCGGGCCCGGTCGTAGGTCTCCTGGTAATGGACGACTCCCTCCAACCCGGCACGCACCAGCCGGGCATAGGTGTCGTCCGACCAGGTCTGGGTCTCGATGCTGATCGAAGGGAACATCGGCCGCAGCCGCTCGACCACCGCGACGAGGTAGTCGGCCGACACCTCGACGCGATGCTCGCCGGAGACGAGCAGCAGATGACGGAACCCCCGGTCGGCCAGCAGGCGTCCCTCCACTACCACCTCCTCGATACCCAGCGTGCGGCGCACCACCGGCAGGCCCTTGGCGAAGCCGCAGTAGGTGCAGGACGACAGGCAGGCGTTCGACACGTACATCGGGGCGAACAGCCGGACCGCCCGACCGAACCGGAGCAGGGTCGCCTCCCGGGCGGCAATCGCCAGCTCCTCCAACCGGGCGGTGGCCGCGGGTGAGAGCAGGATCGCCAGCTCCGCGAGACCGATCCGGGGAGTGGCTGACCCGCCGGATCCGGGCCGAACCCGCCGCAGCACCGTGCCCACCTCGGCGGACGTGGCCCGCCGCGACATCGCGGACAGCCCGGCCAGGTCGTGACCGGCAAGTTCGCGCGCGAACTCCCCTGGCGGGGCGCTCACCTGGACGCCTCGCCCACCACCGCCGCCGGCACGGGTACCGGGGACGCCGAGGGCGCGGGCGACGCGGGTGACGGGTGGGCGCCGAGGAACCCGGTGAGCGGGGAGGAGGCGGACGCCACCGTGGCCGGGCCGGCGGCCCCTCGGCCGGCCAGGAAACCCAGCCGGCCGGCGGCGGTGGCGAGCGCGAAGGCCCGCGCCATGCGCGCCGGATCGGCGGCCACCGCGATGGCGGTGTTGACCAGCACCGCGGCCGCGCCGATCTCCATCGCCTCGGCCGCGTCCGAGGGCACCCCGAGCCCGGCGTCCACCACCACCGGCACCCCGGCGCTCGCCACGATTGCCTCGATCGCGTCCCGGGTGCGCAGCCCGCGGTTCGAGCCGATCCAGCTGCCCAGCGGCATCACGGTGGCGCAGCCGACCTCCTCCAGCCGGCGGGCCAGCACCGGATCGGCCGAACAATAGGGCAGAACCGTGAAGCCGTCAGCCACCATGAGCTCGGCGGCGCGCAGGGTCTCCACCGGATCCGGCGCCAGGGTGCGCGGATCCGGGGTGACCTCCAGCTTGACCAGACCGGTGCCCGTCGCCGCCCGCCCGAAGCGGGCCAGCCGCAGCGCCTCGGCCGCGTCCACCGCTCCCGAGGTGTTGGGCAGCAGGGTCATCGACCGCGGGATGAAGTCGAGAATGTCGCCGTCACCGATCCGGCCGATGTCGACCCGGCGCAGCGCCACGGTGACGATAGTGGCACCGGAGGCGACGAGGCTGTCCCGCATCACCTGGTGACTCGCGAACTTCCCGGTGCCGATCAGCAGCCGGCTGCCGTAGGACCGCCCGGCGATGACGAGATCGTCCGCCCCCGCGGCACCGTGCCCGGCCTCACCACCGCCCCCACCCCCGCCGTCGGCGTCGGCGTCGGCGTCGCCACCGGAGGAGGCACCTTCACCGGCGAGGCCGCCGAGACAGGAACCATCGGGAGGAGAATCACCGGGACGGGAGCCGGCAGGACGTAGTGGGTGCTGCGGCACGATCTTTCATCCTCCCCACGCGCGCATGACCGCGATCGGGTATACGGGTCGCCGACGGGATACTGGCCGGCCTCTCAGCCCACGTCCGCGGGCTCCCCGGAGCAATCGACAGTGTAACCGCTGCTCCCTGGCCGCGGCTTCGGGTGTCCCGCCGCGACGCCGATCTGCGCCCGTCGACGATCATCTCGACCTCGGGAGCCGATTCAATGTGGGCATCCGGGTTTCATCCGGTAGACACCATGCTGCGCGACGAGGTACTTCTCGCTCGAACGGCGTATCCGGGTTAACCTCGCGGGGCTCCGGTAGCGGCATCCTTCGGCAACGATCGTAAACTCTCCCTCGTGGATGCCACCGTGGCCGACCCCGTCATAGGTCGGCTTCTCGACGGCCGCTACACGGCGCAGGAACGGCTCGCCGTCGGCGGGATGGCGACGGTGTACGTCGCGCACGACAACCGGCTGGACCGGCTCGTTGCCCTCAAGGTCATGCATCCCACTCTCAATCACGACCCGGAGTTCGTCACCCGTTTCCATCGCGAGGCCAAGGCCGTGGCGCGGCTCAACACCCCGCGCGTCGTCTCCGTCCTCGACCAGGGCTCCGACCACATCCCCGCCGGCCTGGTCAACTACCTGGTGATGGAGCTGGTGCGCGGCCGGTCGCTGCGCCAGCACCTGGGTGCCCAGGGCCGGCTCCCGGTCGCCGAGGCCATCGAGATCATCGAGCCCGTGATCGAAGCCCTCGGCGCCGCGCATGCCGCCGGCATCATCCACCGCGACATCAAGCCCGAGAACATCCTGCTCGGTGACGACGGCCAAGTGAAGGTCGCGGACTTCGGCCTCGCCCGTCCGGTGAGCCAGCCCACCCAGGCACTCACCGGCGGAGTGGTGATGGGCACTGTCGGGTACCTCGCCCCTGAGCAGGTCACCCACGGCGTCGCCGACACCCGCAGCGACGTCTACGCCGCCGGTGTGGTGCTCTTCGAATCCCTGACCGGGCAGCTCCCGCACAGCGGCGCCACCCCGATGTCGGTGGCCTACCAGTCCGTCCACGGCGACGTGCCGGCGCCGTCCACCATGATCGAGGGCATTCCCGCCGAGCTGGACGGTCTTGTTCTCCGGGCCACCGCCCGCGACCCGGCGCGCCGGCCGGCCGATGGTGCGGCGCTGCTGGCGGAGCTGCGGCGCATCGAGCCGTTCCTGCCCCCGCAGGACGCCTACCCGAGCGGGTTCACCGGCGAGATCGAACGGATCGGGTTGGCCGAGCGGCCTCCAGGGGCTCGGGATCCCGGGTACACCCAGCCATTCCAGGCCGAGGACTACGACGACTCCCAGGGCGCCGGGGCGGGGGCCGCCGCGGAGCGCGCGTTCGCCGGTGCCGGGCCGGGCCAGCCAGGCACCGGCGCGCTCTATCGATCCGCCTCCCCGCCCTCCCCGACCGCCACGGCCTATCTCGGGGGGTGGTGGCGGGCGCGGGCAGCGACGAGCCGCCGCATCGCCACGCTCCCGGGGGCTCATCCCGGTCGTCGTCGGTGGCGTGGCCGTCCTGGTCCTGCTGCTCGGGATCCTCGCGTTCCGTTCCCTGTCCGGCGGAGGGACCGAGGTCCCGCTGCTGACAAACCTGAGCAGATCCGACGCCGAGAAGATGCTGCGCGACGCCGGCTTCCAGTTCACCTACCTCGACCCGGTCACCAGCGCCACGGTGCCGGTCGGCCACGTCTCCCAGCAGGATCCCCAGGACGGGTCGAAGGTCAACAAGGGCGCGCTCATCACCCTGCGGCTGAGCTCCGGGCCCGCGACGGTGCGCGTGCCGGACCTGGCGAACCTCACCGAGGCCCAGGCCAAGGCCCGGCTGGCCGAAGTGAACCTGACCCTCGGCGGCCTGAGCCCACAGTCCAGTGACACGGTGCCGGCGGGCCATGTGATCGGTACGAACCCCGGGGCCGGCACCGCACTCAAGCCGAAGGACTAAGGTCGTCGTGATCACTTCGACGGGCCCCGCGGCGAAGCCGGTGCCGGCCGACATCATCGGCAAGTCGTTCGAGGAGGCCAGGGCCGAGCTCGTCGGCCTGAACATCGGCCTCGTGGTGCAGCGTATCGGTGCCGTGAACGACGCCGTGCAGCCCGGTCAGGTCTTCGGGGTCTCTCCCGACGTGGGGCAGCCGATCTCACCCGGCGGCACCGTCACCCTCACCGTGGCCGAGGCCGGCAGGTTCGACGACGACGACGGTTCCGGGGGCGACGGCAGCGGGATCCAGGTCCCCGTGCCGAACGTGGTCGGGAAGAGCTACCGGGAAGCCGAGAACATCCTGCGGCGCCGGGGGTTGAAGATCGACCGTATCGGCTGGATCGGCGGGCCGGGCGACCGGGTGACGTCGCAGTCCGCCCAGGCCGGGGCCAAAATCGAAAAAGGAAGTACCGTGCACGTCAACACAACGTGGGACCCCCTCGACTGAGCCGCCATCCCCCACCAGGTTGATCACATTGTGCGACGAATCGTGCGGCGGGCGAGAGATCCGCGACCGGTTCCCCGGGGGGACGACGGCGTGAAGGCAGCGCGTGGTCGTGGCCGGTGGCCCGCCGGCTCGCGGCGGCCGACGTCTCAGTGGTGGCGGGGGTCGTGGTGGCGGGGCATGGCCGGCGGTGGGCGGGGGGCTGAGCGGGTCGCCGACCTGCTGGACGGACAGCGCCCCTCGCACGACGAGACCGACGTGCGGCTGATCGACACGGTGGCGGCCCTCCGGGACCTGCCGTCGCCGCGGCTGCATCCGGCACGGCGCGCCGCCCTGCGCGGACAGCTGTTCGCCACCGTCACCGGCTCCCCGGCGTGCGATCCCGTCCGTTCCCCCGCCGCCGGTTTCCCCGGCACCTCCGTGAGGAGCCACGAGACCGAGGCCCGTCCCACGAGAATCCGTCCCACACGCGCGTCTCCCGAGAGCGTCGATCATGAACTGCCGGGAAACGACCCGGTCGACGCGCGGTGGGTACGCCGGACCGGTGCCTCCGGTGTCTCCGCCTCCGGTGTCTCCGGCCGGGGCAGGATGGCCCGGGCCGCTCGACCACTGCTGGCCGGAGCACTCACCGCCGCCGTCACCACGGCGGCCCTCGCGGTCAGCTCGGGAGACGCGCTGCCCGGCGACACCCTGTACGGCGTCAAACGACAGGTCGAAGACCTCCAGGTGTCGCTAGGGCCTGTTTGGGAAGTACGTCCCGGGGCT